>JBNLGU010000034.1:0-26330 GCA_050306215.1 Pontiella sp. | reverse complement strand
AATTGGAATAAAGAACAGGTAGACGCTTCCGCCGGGCAGCAGGAAGATCGATGCAAAGATGATCCCGCAGACCCCGCCGGAGGCTCCGAGTGCGCGGTAGGCCTCGTGTCGGTGGAGGTAGAGCGATACCAGATTGCCCCCGAGCATGCTCGCAAAGTAGATCGTCAGAAACATGCCGATGCCGTAGTACTGCTCGATGAAGCTGCCAAAGGAGTAGAGGCTGTACATGTTGAAGAACAGGTGCCCCATGTCGGCATGGATGAACCCGCTGGTCAGGATGCGCTGGTACTGCCGGTCCCTTAGGATATCCGTGCTGCTGAACAGCCACGCATGCATGAGTTCGGGGTTGCGGAACGCGAGGTAGGATACGGCGCAGGTCAGTGCGATGATGACCGCATTTGCGAGTGCTAGGGATTCATTCATGGCGGCACGGTAGCGAATTGCCTGCAGGAAATAAAGCCGCCGATGCGATGCGTCGCAGCTGAGATTACAAACCTCGTCATTGCAGTCATTTATCGAAACGATAAAAACAATAAATTCGACAAATGGAACGATCGTCTCTAGTCTACGTTTTGCAAGGCGAACAACATGCTGAACACGAAGGGAGACACCATGAGCGAAGCAAAATGTCCGTTTATCCACAAAGCCGGCGGCGGCATGACGAACCAGGAATGGTGGCCGAACCAAGTCCGACTCGATGTCCTGCACATCCATTCTTCCAAGTCCAATCCGATGGGCGAGGATTTCAACTATGCCCAGGAATTCAACAAGCTCAACCTCAAGGCGGTAAAGAAGGATCTGAAAAGGCTGATGACCGACTCGCAGGATTGGTGGCCAGCCGATTGGGGCCACTATGGCGGCCTGTTCATCCGCATGGCGTGGCACAGCGCCGGAACCTACCGCGTGGGGGACGGCCGCGGGGGCGGCGGATCCGGTAGCCAGCGGTTCGCCCCGATCAACAGCTGGCCGGACAACGGGAATCTCGACAAGGCGCGCCGCTTGCTCTGGCCCATCAAGCAGAAATATGGAAACAAGCTCTCCTGGGCCGACCTGATGATTCTTGCCGGCAACGTGGCGCTGGAATCGATGGGCTTCAAAACCTTTGGCTTTGGTGGCGGCCGCGAGGATATCTGGGAGCCGGAAATCGATACCTACTGGGGGGCGGAAGAGGAGTGGCTCGCCACCAGCGACAAGCCCAACAGCCGCTATTCCGGCAAGCGCGATCTGGAAAATCCGTTGGCCGCAGTACAGATGGGGTTGATCTACGTGAACCCGGAAGGCCCGGACGGCAATCCGGACCCGGTGGCCTCGGGCAAGGATGTGCGCGAAACGTTTGCACGCATGGCGATGAACGACGAGGAAACCGTGGCGCTTGTGGCCGGCGGGCATACGTTCGGCAAATGCCATGGTGCGGGCGATGCGGCCAAGGTCGGGCCCGAGCCGGAAGCGGCTCCTATTGAGCAGATGGGACTGGGCTGGAAGAGCAGCCATAAGAGCGGGAAGGGCGGCGACGCCATCACCAGCGGTATCGAAGGTGCCTGGAAGCCGAACCCGACGCAATGGGACATGGGCTACCTGAAGATGCTGTTCAAGTATGATTATGAACTGGTCAAGAGCCCGGCCGGAGCCAACCAGTGGTATGCCAAGGATGTCGACGAGGAAGACATGATCGTCGACGCACATAATCCCAGGAAGAAGACGCGGCCGATGATGACCACGGCGGACCTGTCGCTGAAATTCGACAAGATCTACAAACCAATCGCCAAGCGCTATCTGGAGAATCCCGATGAGTTTGCCGATGCCTTTGCCCGCGCGTGGTTCAAGCTGACGCACCGCGACATGGGGCCCAAGTCGCGCTATCTCGGCCCGGAGGTTCCGGCAGAGGATTTGATCTGGCAGGATCCGATTCCAACGGTCGACCACAAGCTGGTCACCGGAGCCGATATCAAGGAGTTGAAGCAGCAGGTTCTGGAATCAGGTTTGTCGATCTCGGATCTGGTTTCAACGGCCTGGGCATCGGCCTCCACCTTCCGAGGTTCGGATATGCGCGGTGGTGCGAACGGTGCCCGTATCCGGCTGGCTCCGCAGAAGGGCTGGGAAGTGAACCAGCCCGCCCGGCTTGCGAGAGTTCTGAAAGCGCTTGAAGGCATCCAGGCCAAGTTTAACAAGAAGCATGGTAAGAAGCAGGTGTCGTTGGCGGACCTGATTGTGCTGGGTGGTTGCGCGGCCATCGAGTCCGCCGCCGCCAAGGCCGGACACAAGGTGACGGTACCCTTCAAGCCGGGCCGCACCGATGCAACGGCGGAACAGACCGATGTGGATTCCTTCCAGTATCTAGAACCGGCGGCGGATGGATTCCGGAACTATCTTCCGCGAAAATATGCCATCTCGGCCGAGGATCTGCTGGTCGACCGGGCGCAGCAGTTGACGCTGACCGCGCCGGAAATGACGGTGCTTGTTGGCGGACTGCGTGTTCTGAATGCCAACTTCAAGAAGTCGAAGCACGGCGTATTCACCAAGCAGAAGGAGACGCTGACAAACGACTTCTTCGTCAACCTCGTGGATATGGGGATCGAGTGGAAGCCGATCTCGAAGGAGGGCGACGAGTTCGAAGGCTCCGATCGCAAAACCGGCAAGATCAAATGGACGGCCACGCGGGTCGATTTGGTCTTCGGCTCGAACTCGCAACTGCGGGCCATTTCCGAGGTTTATGCGCAGGACGATGCCCGGAAAAAGTTCGTGAACGACTTCGTCGCGGCCTGGGACAAGGTGATGAGTCTCGACCGCTTCGATCTGGCCTAGGTTTGGCCACATGGTAGATGAGAGCGGCGTTTCAGCTGAACCTGAAGCGCCGTTCTTCCATTTAACGGCTTGCGTCCTTTCCCGAAGCTAACCTATATTTCCGGCCCTTTCTTCCAGTGCCCTGATAGCTCAGCTGGATAGAGCAACGGACTTCTAATCCGTAGGCCACAGGTTCGAATCCTGTTCAGGGCGCCATTTTTCCATAATGCGACCATCCCGGTCTCCTCGCCTCTCGCTTTCATAGGAGTGGGGTGCAATTACTTGACGGAATTTTTTGTTTCGCGTATTTTCCAATCAGCTTATCTGATGCAACAGTCGCGAGGTGATGCCAATGCAAGTAGCTGTTCCGAAAGAGATCCTGCCGGGTGAAAACCGGGTTGCCCTGATTCCCCATTCCATTGCTATTCTGACCAAGGCGGGGCTGGAGGTGCTGGTGGAAAGCGGGGCGGGGGCCGGAGCCTATATTCCCGACGAAGCCTACGTTGAGGCGGGGGCCAAGATCGCTCCCAATGCCGAAGCGCTGTATGCCGAGGCCGGCATCGTGTTCAAGGTCCGTCCGCCGGAGCCGCCCGAAGTCGAAATGATGCGTGAAGGCACGGTTCTCATTTGCTTGATGGATGCCTTTTTCCGGATCGACCTGATGCGGCAGTTGGCAGAACGGAAGATTACGGGCTTCGGGCTCGAGTTTGTCCCGCGTATCACGCGGGCCCAGAGCATGGATGTCCTCAGTTCCATGGCGGCGATCGCGGGTTACCGTGCGGTGATCGAAGCGGCCGAGCTACTACCGAAATATTTCCCGATGCTGATGACCTCCGCCGGTACCATCACGCCCTCGAAGGTGTTTGTGATCGGCGCGGGGGTGGCGGGGCTGATGGCCATTGCTACGGCCAAGCGACTCGGCGGGGTGGTTGAGGCCTACGACACGCGTCCGGTGGTGAAGGAGCAGGTGGAAAGCGTTGGCGCCAAGTTTGTGGAGTTTGACCTGGAGACGGCCGATGCCGAAGGGAAGGGGGGATATGCCAAGGCGCAGTCGGACGATTTCTACCGGAAGCAGCGGGAACAAATGAAGGCCAAGGTGACTTCGGTCGACGTGGTCATCACGACGGCCGCCATCCCCGGAAAGCAAGCGCCGGTACTGATTACCGACGAAATGGTCCAGGCCATGAAGCCCGGCTCGGTCATTGTCGACCTGGCTGCGGAACGCGGGGGCAATACGGAAGGTGTTGAAGCGGGCAAGGTGGTTGAACGGCATGGCGTCACGCTTGTGGGCTACACGGATTATCCTTCCCGTTCGTCGGTGCATGCGTCGCAGCTGTTTTCAAAGAACATTTCCACCTTTCTTCTGAACATGGTGAAGGAGGAGGGATTCAAGGTGGATCTGGAGGACGAAATCGTGAAGGGCGCGCTGCTGGTGCATGAAGGTCAGGTGGTCCACGAAATGATCAAGCCGCTCTTGGGGCAGAAAGGAGAATAGCGATGGATGCTTTAATCGGTGCGTTAACCATTTTCGTGTTGGCGGTTTTCGTGGGCTACGAAGTTATCACGAAAGTGCCGCCCACGCTGCATACCCCGTTGATGAGCGGGTCGAACGCCATCTCGGGCATTGCCATTATCGGCGCCGTTCTATGCGCCGGGGCGGGCGAGTCCGGGAATTTCTTTTCGGCCCTGCTGGGCTTCATTGCGGTGGTCATGGCCATGATCAACATTGTCGGCGGCTTCATGGTTACCGACCGCATGTTGCATATGTTCAAAAAGAAAAAGGACTAATCCATGCCTCCCCAGCTTATCAATTTAGCCTATCTCGTTTCTGCGGTTCTCTTCATTATGGGGCTGAAAGGGCTGAGCTCGCCCAAAAGCGCGGTGCGTGGCAACCTGACCGGTGCCGTCGGCATGCTGATTGCCGTCGTGGCCACACTGGTGGAAAAGGAGGGCATGAGCTATGGGTGGATCATTGCCGGCATGGTGGTGGGCGGCGGGATCGGCGCCTATATCGCCCGCACGGTAAAAATGACAGCGATGCCGCAGATGGTGGCCTTGCTCAACGGGTTTGGCGGTGGGGCATCGGTGCTGGTCGCGCTGTCGCAGTTCATCATTGCCGGAGGCGTCGATCTGGCCGTTGAGTGGTTGGTGGCGCTGGTCCTGAGTGCCCTGATCGGCGCTGTTACACTGACGGGCAGCATTGTGGCGTGGGCCAAGCTGGAAGGTTTCGCCGAGCAGGCCATGAAGATTCCCCAACAGGGTTTGCTGCGCATCGTACTGGTGGCGGCGGTGCTGGTGCTATCCGTTTTCTTCGTGTGGACGGGCTCGGGCTGGTTGCTGTTCCTGCTGGTGGTGGTGGCGCTGGCGCTGGGCATCCTGCTGGTGGTTGCGATCGGCGGGGCGGACATGCCGGTGGTGATCGCGCTGCTAAACTCCTATTCCGGACTTGCGGCAGCGGCCACGGGTTTTGTGCTGATGAACAACGGCCTGATTATCAGTGGTTCGCTGGTGGGCGCATCGGGCATCATTCTCTGCCAGATCATGTGCAAGGCGATGAATCGCTCCCTGGGGTCGGTATTGTTTGGCGGGGCGATGGTCAGCGATGAACAGATGGCTTCGGTGCCGGGCAAGGAGTTCTACGAGGGCAAAGTGAAAAGCTGCGGGGCCGAGGAGGTCGCAATGCTGCTGGAGAATGCGCAGAAGGTGGTCATCGCACCCGGATACGGCTTGGCCGTGGCGCAGGCGCAGTATGTGGCGCAGGAACTGGCGGTGTTGCTGGAGTCGCGCGGTGTGGATGTGAAATATGCCATCCATCCGGTGGCCGGACGCATGCCGGGACATATGAATGTCTTGCTGGCCGAAGCGAAAGTTCCCTATGAAAAGCTGATCGAGATGGAGCAGATCAATCCCGAGTTTGCGCAGACCGATGTGACCATTGTGCTGGGGGCAAACGATGTGACAAACCCGGCCGCGCGGGACGATGCGAGCAGTCCGATCTACGGCATGCCGATCCTGGAGGTCGACAAGTCGCGAACGGTGGTCATCATCAAGCGCAGTCTCAGCCCCGGGTTTGCCGGCCTGCCGAACCAGCTGTTCATCAACGAGAACTCGCTGATGTTTTTTGGGGATGCCAAGGCTGTGCTGCAGGATTTGGTGCATGCCATCAAGGAGTTATGACGGGCTTTGAACATTCCGTGTTGCGCGAGTTCAAAGATCGCTGAGGGGAAGACATGGTTTTTACATCCCTTCAAGAAATGGAGATGTCGGAGCATGAGTATGCCGGGAGGCGGATATGACAACGACGCATAGCCTGATTAACCAATTGATCCAGTTGCAGGAGCTGATCGTGGCCAACATGCAGAAAAAGGTCTCGATGCCCAACGCCCGCCTGGATGAGCTTGAAAAGTCGATTGCCGCGATGGGGGCCGATGTGCCGCAGCAGATCAAGGGGCATTTCAACCGGTTGCTGCAAAAGCATCCCGAGGCCATTGTTCCGGTGGCAAACGGCTTGTGCACGGGGTGCGGCATGTCGCTGACGAAGAGCCTGGTGAACAGTGTGAAGAAGGCGGACGGCATGCAGCGCTGTCCGAATTGCGCCCGTTTTCTTTACTATCCGGAGCAGCTGGTGGCCCGCGAAAGAACCAGCCGGGTGTATGGCGAAGCGCGAAAAACCGGCATTTCGCGCTACACCTCGCCGGAGTTGATGATGGTTAACCTGCAGGGCGCCACAGGGGCGGACGTGCTTGGCGAGCTATGCGGCCGCATGGCCGAAGAGGCGTTTGTGCAGGATGGAAAGCTCTTGCTGGAGCTGGCGATGCAACGCGAGGCGATCGTAAGCACGGCCGTGGACCATGGGCTGGCTTTTCCGCATGTTCGTGGCGTAGAGGGTGGCGGCCTCTCCATGGCGGTCGGTACCAGCCGAAAGGGCATTAAGTTTGGCGGGCCGGGCCGGACCTTGACGCGAATTTTCTTTTTTGTCGTGATTCCCACCGCCACGAGTGCGTTCTACCTGAAACTCATTGCGGGACTGTCGCGCACGTTCCGGGAAAAGGAACCGCGGGAGCTTTTGTTGGCGGCCAAGACCGAGGATGAGCTCTGGAAGGCGCTGATCAAGACGACTCGAAAAACCTTCCAGTAGGCGCGCTTGTTTGGCCGGTGAAAAAGGTCGGCGGCGCCGGCCTTTTTCATTATATAGAGAGCACTATGCCTACAATATACGACACCGATGAAATTGAAATGCTGCGACGGTGCAAGGCTGTGCAGCCGCATGCAATGAAGCAGTTCCGGAACGCGCTGTTCAAAAACGCGCTCGGTTGGGATGAGGCGTTGGCCGTCCTGCCCGACGAAGCGCGCGCCGATTTTGCGCGGGAACTGCAGTTCGAGAGCCTGACTCTGGAGGAACGGCATGATTCCGTTGTGGATGCCGCCAGCAAGCTGATCTTCCGCACGAAGGACGACCAGCTCATCGAAAGTGTTGTTTTGCGGCCCAAGACCGGACGGACGGCTATCTGCATTTCTTCCCAGGTGGGCTGCGCGTGCTATTGCAGTTTCTGCGCAACCGGCAAGATGGGGTTTACACGAAACCTGACCGTTTCCGAAATCCTTGACCAGGTTGCCCAAGCCAATCGCATGGTCAAACCCGAAGGCCGCACGATCCGTAATGTGGTCTTTATGGGGATGGGGGAGCCGTTGCTGAACATCGACAATGTTTTTGCATCGGTTGATTTTCTCAAGGCGGTCCCGTTTTTCAATCTTTCGGGCGCGCGGATTACGGTGTCGACCGTCGGCATTCCCCATGCGATGGCCCGCTTTACCCGCGAGTTTCCCGATGTCCAGTTGGCGTTGAGCCTACACAGCGCGCGCCAGGAGGTGCGGGAGCGCCTGATGCCGCAGGCCCGCAAATATCCGCTGGATATGCTGCGCGAAACCCTGCTGGAAGCCTCGCTCAACGGGAAGGTCATGATCGAATACCTGATGCTGGCGGGGGTGAACGATAGCGATGCCGACCTGCAGGCGCTGGAATCCTATCTGGCCGGAATTCCCGTCCATATCAACATTATTCCCTTTAACGAGTATGCGGGCAGCAACCTGCAGGGCACGCCCCAACCCGAGCGGGAGCGCTTTGCAAGCCATCTGAAGGCGGCCGGCTTTGACACGACGTTACGGTATTCGCTGGGCTCGGACATAGCGGCGGCCTGCGGGCAGTTGGTGAAACATAAAACGGAGAAGAGCCGTGGGATTGGATAACATAGTACTGGAGCTTGCCGTCATTTTCGCGGGCGCGGCGATACTGGGTACGCTCTTTCTGTATCTCCGGCAACCCATCATCCTGGCCTACATCGCCCTCGGAGCATTGCTGGGGCCTCTTGGGCTTAAAGTCCTCGGCGATGCCGAGCACATCGAACGGCTCTCGCATATCGGAATCATCCTTTTGCTGTTCCTGCTTGGGTTGAACCTGCATCCTGAAAAGCTGTTGCAGCTTTTCAAGAAAACCTCGGCCGTGACGCTCGGCACCAGTCTGGTGTTCCTGTTGCTGGGGATGGGGACGAGCCTGCTGATGGGTTTTTCCTGGAAGGATAGCCTGATTGTCGGGGCGGCCATGATGTTCTCCAGCACGATTGTCAGCCTCAAGCTTACGCCGACCACCACCCTTCATCAAAAGCATACGGGTGAGATGATGATCAGCGTCCTGCTGTTTCAGGATATTTTGGCGATTCTGCTCATTCTGTTTGTCGGTGGGGCCGGGGCGGATGGAAACGGGTTGGTCGCATCCTTTCTCGTGGTTTTCAAGTTGGTTGGGTTGGGGCTCTTCGCCTTCTTGGTCGTCAAGTTTGTCCTCATGCCGTTGTTCCGGCGTTTCGATGTCATCCGGGAATATTTTTTTGTGGCATCGCTGGGGTGGTGCCTGCTGATGGCGGAATTGGCCTACCTGCTGGGGCTCTCCTATGAAATGGGCGCATTCATTGGCGGCGTGGCGATGGCGGCTTTTCCCATTGCCCTGGTCATTTCCGAAACGCTCAAGCCGTTGCGGGAATTCTTTCTAATCCTCTTTTTCTTCTCGATCGGTGCTAAATTCGACCTATTCGTCACCAAGAACCTGTTTGTTCCCGGGTTGGTGCTGGCCGTTGTTATGATGGTGGCGAAGCCGGCGTTGTTCCGGATAGCGTTCAAGGCGATTCGGGAAGAGCCTCGAATTGCCGGGGAGCTCGGTGTCCGGCTCGGTCAGGCCAGCGAATTTTCCCTGTTGGTGGCTTATAGTGCTGAAAAGTCGGGTGAAATATCGTCAAGCGCATCCTATCTGATCCAAACGGTTGTTATATTTACGTTTGTTATCTCAACCTATTGGGTGGTTAGTCGGTATCAGACGCCAATATCGTCAAAAAGCGGCCTTAGGGTGGATTGATGTTGGAAAATTACATGTCGTGGTCGTAATATTTTGGCGGTTGTCTTTGTGAAAATACAAAAATAACCGGTAAAATATGTTTCGTTGGTGTTTTGTGGCGGTTTGGGCGATGAGGCTGATTGCTAAATTTGTATAATGTTGTTTGTTTGTCGGAATTGTTGACATCTGTTGGTTGTATAATTACATTCCTCTCAAATTTGGAGGTAAGTTATGGCCAATAAAGTTATGGAAGGCGGGCAGGCAATCATCCGCTGTTTGGAAAATGAAGGGGTTGAGTACATCTTCGGTTATTCCGGCGGCGCGGCGATTCCCATTTTCGATGCCCTGATTACAACGGAAACAAAAATCAACTTTGTTTTGACGCGTCATGAACAGGGTGCGGTCCACATGGCTGATGGCTATGCGCGCGCCACGGGGAAGCCGGCCGTCGTTCTGGTTACAAGCGGGCCGGGCGCAACCAATACCTTGACCGGTATTATGACGGCCCATATGGATTCGGTTCCAATGATCGTCCTGACAGGGCAGTCGGTTTCCTGGATGCTGGGCAAGGATGCCTTCCAGGAAGCGGATATATTCGGGATTACGATGCCGGTTGTTAAGCATTCCTACCTTCTCAAGTCGAGCAACGAGATCCCGCGCATCGTCCGCGAGGCTTTCCATATTTCCACCACCGGGCGTCCCGGTCCGGTTCTGATCGATATCCCGAAGGATATCAGCGCGGGGCCTTGCACTGCGGATTTGCACGCCGAAATGGACCTGCCCGGTTACCAGCTCAAGACCGACGTCGACAAGGACAAGATTCTGGAGATTGCCGAAGCGTTGTCCAAGTCGCGCCGGCCGCTGATCCTTGCAGGCCACGGTGCCATGATTGCCGGGGCCGACAGTGTTCTCAAGAGTTTGGCCGAGAAAGCGAAGATCCCGGTCACCTCGACGCTACTGGGCAAGGGCGTATTCCCGGAAACGCACCGGTTGTCTCTGGGCATGCTGGGTATGCACGGTACGGCCTACGCCAATAAGGCCATCTGCGAATGCGACCTGTTGCTGAATATCGGCTCGCGTTTCGACGACCGTATTCTGGGGCAGCCTTCCAAGTTCTGCAAGGATGCAACCATTATCCACATCGATATCGATGCTGCGGAAATCGGCAAGATGATCCAGCCGCAGATTGCCTGCGTTGCGGATGCCCGCATTGCTTTGGAAGAGCTGATCAAGCATGTGCCCATTCTGGAAACCAAGGAGTGGCGAAAGCACCTCGATGGCTACAAGGCCAAGTATCCGCTGAAATTCAAGCGTCAGGGTAGCCTGAAGATGCAACATATCATCGATGAATTCTACAAGCTGTCCGATGGCCAGGCCTGCGTTGCCACCGATGTTGGCCAGCACCAGATGTGGGCCGCCCAGTTCTACAAGAATGATAGCCGCTATAACTGGCTCAGTTCCGGAGGGGCGGGGACAATGGGCTTCGGCCTGCCCGCCTGCATCGGCGCAGCGTTCGGCCGCCCGAAGGATCTGCACGTCTGCTTCGTTGGCGACGGCGGGTTCCAAATGACATTCTTCGAGCTGGCCACGGTGGCGCTTTACAAGCTTCCGATCAAGATTGTGGTGTTGAACAACCACTATCTTGGAATGGTTCGCCAGTGGCAGGAACTGTTCTACGAGGACCGAAAGAGCGGGGTGGACCTCGAAGGCAATCCGGATTTCGTAAAGCTGGCGGAATCATTCGGGATCAAGGGATTCAACCTGCGCCGTCCCGGAGACGTAAAGCGCATTCTCAAGAGCGCGTTGGAGTACAACGACGGGCCCTGCCTGATCAATTGCGAGGTGGAGAAGACCGATAATGTATTTCCGATGATTCCGGCGGGTGCGGCCATCGAGGACATGCTCATCGAGCCACCGAGCCAGAAGCTGGAAAAACCCACGGGGTCAACCTAGGCCTTGCGAACGGAAAACGGGACCCACAGGAATAGCGAACGGAGTTTTCTTATGCTGACATCAAATAAAACCATGCACACCCTCAGTGTTTACGTGGCCAACAAGCCCGGCGTTCTGGCCCGGATAGCGCAGGTCTTCTCGCGGCGCGGCTTCAATATTGAATCGCTGGTCGTATCGCCGGCCATCGATGGCCATTTTTCCCGGATGACCATCAGTTGCAGCGGCGATCCGGATGGATTGGACCAGATCATCAAGCAACTCTTGAAGCTCATCGATGTGCTGCACTGCATCGACCACACCTATGACGAGTCCGTGACCAAGGAAATGGGCCTGATCAAGATTGCAGTCGATAGCGAAGGGCGTTCTGAAGCGCTACAGATTGCGGAACACTATGGTTGCAAGACCGTGGACCTCACCCCTGAGTCCATGATCATCCAGGTGGTCGGCAATCCGGACAAGATCGATGCGCTGGAGGAGATGATATCCAAGTTCAAGATCATCGAGCTGGTACGTACCGGCAAGGTGGTCATGAGCCGTGGAAACGAAATAACCTAGGCGGATTGCTGGTAGTTTAGCGGAAGGTGTTCCTGCCCTTCCGCATCTTTCAGCAACTGTACCTGGTCGCTCGTGGTGTGGAAACGGTTGTCCACACCCTTGTTGACCGGGCAGCCAACAATCTCGATCAGCATGTCCATCAAAAACTTGAGATGCTCCCCGCTGTTGGACGCCAGCATGAGCAGGTCTTTCTGTTCCTCGGAGATGTGGCCCACGTAGCCGTGGAGCATCATTTCCAGCGACGCATTGATTGCGGTCAGCGGCTGCATCAATTCCTGGGCTACCTCGGCCAAAGCGGAGAGCAACTCGCCACGGGACATGTTGTGGGCCTGGCCGCCGATGGTTGACGAGAGGGCGGCCAGCTTTTCCTTGGTGTTACCCAGCGTGTCGTCGAGGTTTTCGTTCGCTTGGCCGAGCAGATCCTTGACGGTAGTGCCGTCGGCGGATTCCGACTTCATCAACTTTTCGAGCTTTTCAAATACGCTGGTCAGCGTGCTCAATCCATCGCTTAGCGAAGTCGATCCGCCTCCGGATCGTCCGGATTCGACCACGATCTTGCGCCAGTCGTTGCCGGGGAATCCGGAACCCTGCAGGAGGGTTTCCGCCATTTCGGTCCCCTGGGCCTGGACAAAACGCTGCATGGCCTCTTTATCCTTTTCGATGGCGTCGCGATGTTCCATGTATTGTGCTGCGGCAACTTCGAAATTAAGGGTGTCGTCCATTTCGCGTACGGCCTGCACAATCTGGCGGTCGAGTTCCGGATTGTCCGCCCCGGTGAGGGCATGCATCTTTTCGAGCAGGCTTTCCTCCAGCAGGAGCAAGGCTTTTTTCAGCTCGGCCTTACCTTCGGACGATTGGAAGGACGACTGCTTTCGAAGTCCGTCAAACGTCCGGCGAAGGCAGCCCAGAATGATATCGTTTAGCGATTCGCCGTTGAGTTGCGATACGGATTGCCGGATCGCCACGGATTCCATGATCATCCTGCCCAGCTTGTCCGGATCGGAAGCCATCTTGGACAATTCGTCGCCCACATCGCCGGTGTCCGCATCGATGTCGCCTTTCAGAAAGGCCACGATTTGCTCCACGTGCACGCTGGGTTCTTGTCCGTGTACTGTAGTTTCCGACTCCTCGATATCCTCTTCCAGCACGAGTACGCCATTGCCTCCCATGCCGGCGAGGTCGCTTTCATTGGCTACCGTCTGGCCATCATGCACGGCCTGAAACTGGGTGTTTTCGGATGAAATGTGCTCCATTCCGCTACTGCTTAGGGTCTGGGAGAAAATATCGGCATCATTGGACGCCAGTAGTTCGACGAGCTTGGCGAGTTCGTCCGGCGTCGTGCCGCTCGAGATTTTCAGGCCCGTGATTCGCAGGCGAACCAGCCGGCGTTCCAGCGATTTTTGCAGCGTGCCGGTGGTTGCAACGGTTCGCTCGTCAATGGTCATGACGCCATTGAAGGCCCCGATAATCAGTTTTTTCCGGGAGGCAAAGAGCTCCTTCATGGCGTCGGCGGTTTTGGAGAGGGCGTTGAGTGCCGCCGGGTGGTTCCTTCCATAGGTGGTGACAAGGTTGATGGAGCGTCCCAGTTCGTTCAGCGACAGCGAAAGAACGGGATCTTCGATCGTGTTGAATGATTGGTTGTTAGCCTGGTTTTGATTGTCCATTTCATTCCCTGATTGCGGTTACATATAGTCTACAATAGGGACAGCAGGAAGCATGCCTATCAGGCGGTGAAGTCTGGAAATCAAGGCCCGGGATGCGAACGTCCAGCATACATTTCCGTCGATTCGGATCTTTTAGGATCAGATCTCGAAAATCCGATTCTCAATGGCTGGAATCGTTGTTTAGATCCGTTCCAGCACGAAGCCTGTCCGGGACGGGATATAGATCATGATCTGGGTGCGGATTTTTTCGCCGTCGTTATATTCGAAGCTGTGGTAGACCTGACTTGAATCCACCAGATCAAACCCACCGAAGCTGGGGTTGTCGGTGTTCAGAGCCAATCGGTACGCGCCCGGCGAAACATCAATGGCATAATCCGTGAACGATTGGTTTGGATGGAAATTGAAAACAAACACCAGACCGTCGCGCTCGAAGGCAATCATCTTGTCGCCGTCATGAATCAGCCGGAACGTAACCGGAATGTGGCCGATGATATTCTTGTCCCGAACCAGGTTGACCATAGCCTGGTCGAAATCTGCCAGAAAGTGGAACTTAAGGCCCTGGTCTTCGCGCAGGCTCCATTGGCGGCGGGCATAGTGGTGGGACCAGCTGTTGCCTTCGCGGGGGAAGTCGATCCATTCCGGATGGCCAAACTCGTTGCCCATGAAGTTCAGGTAGCCGTGCGCCGCCGCGCCGAGCGTGGCCAGCCGGGCCATTTTGTGCAATGCGATTCCGCGGTCGACCAGCAAATTCCGAGCTTCGAGATGCATGTTGAAATACATTTCCTTGTCGATCAGCTCGAATATAAAGGTCTTGCCGCCGACCAAGGCCTGGTCGTGCGATTCCACATAGCTGATGACCTGTTCGTCGCCGCGATGGGCCGTGAGTTCGTGGTAGAGCCAGTACATGTTCCATTCTTCGTCCGGCATGTCGTTTGCCAGCTTGAACCAGCAATCGGGCGCCCCCATCGCCAGACGGTAGTCAAAATTGCAACCGCCTTCCACGTCGGACGCGCACAGGCCCGGCATACCGGACACATCCTCGGCAATCGTGATGGCTGCGGGCCGGATGGCGTGGATCAGTTTGTTGGATAGCGAAAGATAGGCCAGGGCATCGACATCGACGGAGCCGTCGAAATAGTTTTCATAGCTGCCGAAGCCCGTTCCCAGACCGCGGTGGTGGTAAAGCATGCTGGTGACGCCGTCGAAGCGGTATCCGTCGAACTTGAACTCGTCCAGCCAGTAGCGCGCGTTGGATAGGAGGAAGTGGAGGACCTCCGGTTTTCCATAGTCGAAGCAACGGGAGTCCCATGCATCGTGGTCGCCCCGCTCGCCTTCATGGAAATACTGGTACAAGGTGCCGTCGAAGCGGGAGAGTCCTTCCTCCTCGTTCTTGACCGCGTGGGAATGGACAAGGTCCATGATCACGGCCAGTCCGGCTTCGTGGCACGCATCGATCAGCTCCTTCAGTTCTTCGGGGGTGCCGAAGCGTGAAGAGGCGGCAAAGAAGTTCGATACATGGTAGCCGAAGGAGCCGTAGTAGGGATGCTCCATGATGCCCATGAATTGGACGGTGTTGTAGCCCATCTCGATGATGCGCGGAAGGATCTTTTCCTTATATTCAAGGTAGGATCCCACCTTGGCCTCTTCCTGGGCCATACCGATATGCGACTCATAGATCAGCGGGGCTTCGATCGGCGTGGCCGGGTCGGGGAACTTCCATTGGTAGGCCTTCTCCGGGCGCCAGACCTGGGCGCAGAACACGTGGGTTTCGGGGTCCTGGACGGTCCTCCGCGCGTAGGCGGGGAGCCGTTCGCCTTCGCCGCCCGGCCAGTACATTTTCAGTTTGTAGAGGTCGCCATGTGTCAGGGACTTTTCGGGGAGTTCGATTTCCCAAACCCCATCGCTATCGCCGTAGTGCAGGGCATATTTGTCCAGCTGCTGCCACTTGGAAAAGTCGCCGACCAGGTAGATCGATGTAGCATTGGGGGCCCATTCGCGGAAGACCCATTTCCCGTCGCGGAAATGCAGTCCGTAGTATTCGTGTGCGTTGGCGAAATCCTCCAAACTCATTTTTCCGCTGGTCAGCCGTTTCTCCATATAGCGGATATGGTCGGATCGTTGCCGTAACTGGTTACGAAAGGGATCCAGCCACGGATCGTCTGCGAGCTTGGCGAGCTTGGGATCTCTCATTAGGCTTCCTTGGTGGTTTTGTAAAATACTTCATCCACGAGCGGGCGCTGGAGCATTTTTTCATAGATATCGATGTATGCCTGCGCGGTCACCTTATGGTTGAAGCGGGCCTTGCTTTCGGTCATTACGCGGCCGATCTGCGTACCGCGGGTGTGCACATCAAGACGGTAGAACTCCATGGCTTTGTCGATGGCCCATTCCAGGCCGCCGGCATCGTAGGTTTCGAACAGGAAACCGTTTCCGGTATTGTTTTCGACATCCATCTGGAACACGGAATCGTGCAGGCCGCCGGTATCCCGGACAATGGGTAGCGATCCGTAGATAACGCTGGTCATTTGCGGCAGGCCGCAGGGTTCGAACAGCGAGGGCATCAGCATGAAATCGGAGGCCGCAAAACCAATGTGCGACAAGCCTTCCTCAAAGTTGCAGACGGCGACTCGGTTGTAGAGGTCGTGGTTGTAGGCGATGTCGTGGAAGACCTGCTGGTAGGCTCCGTTGGCCACGAAGACCACCTGCAATCCCTGGTTCCAGTATTTGTCGATGATCTTGTACAGGATCTCGGCGACGAGCTGGCACCCCTTCTGCACCGGGTCAAGGCGCGAGGGCCAGAACAGCATCGGGGCATCGGGATTGATATCGAGTCCGAGCCGCTCCTGCATATAGACCTTGTTCTTGCGCTTAGCGTCGTAGTGATCGGCCACGCTGTAGCGCTCGATCAAATACGGGTCGGTTTCCGGTTCGAGGGAGGAGTCGGGCGAATTGAGGATGCCGGAGGCGCAACCCGCATGGTATTTACTGGCGACCTCCCACTGGATATTCCGCGGCACAAAGCTGTGCCGGTCGTCAACGATCTCTTTCATGAAGGTCGGACTGACCGTATTGATGAAGTGCGAGGCGAATATACCGCTGCAAAGGAAGTCGACGGGGTTTCCGTCCCGCGCTTCGAAGTAGTTTCCTGAGGGCCATTGGTAAAACAGGTTGCTCCAGAATTCGGCGGCATCGATGCCTCGGTCCTCGATGTGCGCCAGCGTGGTCTTTACCGTGTGGATGTTGTGGAACGTAAACAGGCTTGGGATGCCCAGCATGCGGGCTTCCCCGGGAATCAAGCCGGTCATCCAGTCGTTGCAGTGGATCAGGTCGGGTTTGACGGTGGGGATAATGTTGTTGATCACCTCGCGCTGGAAGGCTAGGGCGATCTTCAGGTCGGTATCTTCCGAATTGCTGTAGACGCGATCCTGGTAATAGAAGATGCGGTCTTCGGCCAGATGGATGCGGTCGTCCGGCAGCTTGCTTTTGTAGATCAGCAGTTCGTTGTCGATGAAGCCGCCAATGTCGACATGGAACATTTTTCGGTAGTGGGGCAGGGCCACATGCACGTCGGCGCCCAGGTCATAGAGGGCGGAAACCAGCGAGGCGGAAACATCGGCCAATCCGCCGGCCTTGGCGGACAGTTTGTTGGTCATGTTGCCCATGCCTTCGGGCAGGTAGGTGATTTCGGGAGTGACGATCAGGATGCGAGGTTTCTTCTGCTTTATTTTACTCTTAGCCGCCATAGAATCTCCTCTAGATTACCTGTCTTTCATGAAATCAGCCGTCGTAACGCATTACAAGCTTATACTCTGTTAAGCTGGTGGATAAGGCGGTAAAGCTCCGTGACGCCCCAGGCTTGGGCACCGCATCCGCGCTGGACGTGCGGCGTGTTGCCGTCGATCACTTCCGGTACCTGGCCAAGGCATCCGCGGTTGATCACGTCCGACGTGCTGCCGAGGATCGCCAGTGCCGTTTGCCGGGCCGGTTCGCCGTAGACCATTATCAAGGCTTCGGCATAGGAGGGGAAGGGCCAGGTCCAGGCCGTGCCGTTGTGGTAGGCCGGTTTGCGGCGGCTATCCTCGTCGCCGGTGTAATGCCCCCAGTAGGGGTGTTCGGGATCGTTCAACAGATGGCCGTCGCTGTACACCGGGGCCGGGCGGCCAACCCGCCGGTCCGCCAGGCTGCGGATGGCGCCGGGGATGATCAGCTGTTCGCAGGCTTCGAGGATGCTTTTGCATAAGGCCGGCTCCTTGATGGCGCCCAGGGTAACGGCCAGCAGTTGGTTTGAGCGGAGTGCATCGTCGATTTCCGCGTTGCGGGCCGGTGTTCCGGGCTCGGTCGCCAGGCAGTCGGCCAGATAGGTGAAGTCGTCCGCCTCCACCACAAAGAGTTCGCGGATGGACTGCTCGACCCGGGTTGCCCGGTCCTTCCATTCCGGCGCCTTGTCGATCCGTGCAAGCATGTTGAGTGCATAGTGCCACAGGGCCTGGATTTCGATCGGGTAGCCTTTGCGTGGCGTGCCGGCGGGATAGTTGGTATCCATCCATGTGTAGTGGGACGGGCTGAAGATCAGGCCCGAATCGGTATCGAAGCGAATGCCGTTTTCGGTGCCTGCGACCAGTCCGTTGGCCAAGGAAACCAGCACCTGATGCAGGGTGCGCTTGCCGCATTTTTTCTTCAACAGGGCCGGGGTGCCCTTTGCCTGCATCAGTTCATCGCAGGCCACGAAAAACCAAAGCGGGGCATCGGACGTTTCGCGGTTGTTGTCGTCGTTGCCGCGAATCATGTTGGGAATGGTGCCTCCCTTTTCAAACTTCGCGAACTGAAGCAGGATGTTTTCCGCCTCTTCGTGCAGTCCGGCGGCGATGATGCCGCGCAGGCAGATCAAGGTGTCGCGGCCCCAGTCGAGGAACCAGGGATAGCCGGCGATTACCGTTTGGAAGTCGTCGCGTTTCACAATGAACTGCTTCATGGCCGACGCCATGGCGTCTTCGATGGAGCGCTCTTCGCTGGCGGCTTCCTGTGTTGGTGCACCAAAGTCCGGGGTTTCGTTGATCGCCGCCGTCAGGTCGGCACGCTCGCCCCCGGTCAGCGTGATCTTGAAATAACCGGGGCTGAACAGGTCGGTTTCCCCGTCGATCCCGCGCTCGCGGTCGATGGGATGCTCGATCATGTAGTACCATTCCGGCTCGTGGTGGTATTCGCCGGGCAACGTTGAAACGTTCAGCACGCGATCCGGCGCCGGTGCAAACGTGAAGCCGGAGTCGCCGGCCTTTACCGCGCCGGGCCAATGGGCTTCGGGCCCGGCGTAGGCCTTCGTTACTTCGTGGTTGCAACGATCCTCGATGTCCGGGCGCAGGATGATGGACACGGGTTCGTCGTCCGCCAGATGCTCGGGGTCGTTGGCGGCCGTTCCGCGAAGGAATCCAAGCTGGACTGCATTCGTGTCGGGATGCATCTGGAGCGTCGCCTTCAGCGGAATCAACATGCCTTCACCCACGGGCACGGAAAAATCCCAGATCACGGTCCCGTCTTCCGCGACGGTGAACCGATCCTGGCAATGAAGCGAAAGCTCGTAGGAGTAGCTCTTACGAAGGACCCACGCCCGGCACCGCGTAAACATGGTATGCCGGTCCACCGGCACGTCGGGGTTCAGGTTGGCGGACAACAGCCCGTCGTATTTACTGCGTAGCTCGGCCCAGCCGATCCGCACCTGGGCCAACGCACCATGGCGGTTGGTGCAGACCGCATAGCGGTCGTGGTCATGGATTTCGCCGGCTTCGCAGGAAGTAACCACCCTTGCATTTTGCGGCTCGCATAGCTGCATGATCGGCGAAGTGGAATGCCGGATGGACTCCGCTTCGTACACCGTCAGCTTCAGGCTGAGATCCTGATGTGTTTCCGGGGTTTCCAGCGGCTGGAAGAGGGCGAAGAACTTTCCATCCTTGCGGATCAGCGATTTTTCGTGGGCCAACGTGCGTCCGTCGGCACCCTTGAGTTCCGCGATGAAACCATGATCGGCTTGGATAAGCAGGAAATGGTTTGGAGGCAGGAGTACGGTCCGCCGGACGTCGCGCGGCCACTGCCAGGTCGTGACGACCGGCGCGTTACCCGCCAGTTCCTCGCACAGCTGCTTGGGGTTATCCATGAGCCGGTCAAGGTCGAATTGGTCCAGGGCGCCGAACTGGTTGAACAGGTCCATCGCCTTGGCCCGCAGGCATTGCTCCTCGCTGCGGGCCGCGCCATGGAAGCTGTGGCCGAGCTCTTCGGCAATACGGTCCAGCCAACTGCGGTCGTCGGTCAGGCAAAGGACTTCACCGGCCTTAAGGTGGCAGGTTTCCGATGCGTGGTTCACGGTTCGGCCGGTAATCAGATCCGTGGTGAAATCGGGGTAGTGGTTGTGCCAGCCAACCTGTCCGTCCTGTTCGTGGTCCAGATTGGCGAGGACCAACAGACGGTGCTCTCCGGTTTGATCGGTGCGCAGAATGGCGGCGGAGTTTTGGTAGCCGTTGGTGATGATCTCCACCTGTCCACCGCCATGGAAGGAAGGATGCACCTCCATGATGGCGTGGAGCCGCCGGATAAAATCGACTTGGTTCACCTCCGCTCCCCAGTTGAGCGAGTGCGCGTTGTGCACATTGATCTTTTCCGTGGCGAACCATTCCACTCCATTGGCAAAGCCAAACGCGCCGTTGTGGCTGGTCAGTGCGCAAAAGGCAGTGCGCAACCGGGCAAAGGCCTGCGAGGTGGCGGCCAGCCGCATGTTGTCGTGGGTCTCTGAAAAATGGATCAGGTTACCTTTGCTTTCGGACACGCGGATGGATTCCGGAAGATAGCCTTCGACCTGGCCCTGATCATAGTTCTGGAAGATTTCGGAATAGGCCCAGTTCATGCCGGAGTCGGCCAGCAGGTGCTCGGTGACGTGCTTGTAGCCGCCGAGCCCTTCGAGCATGAAGATGGTATCGGGATATTCCATGCGCACCTTGGCAATGATGTATTCCCACGCCTCGAACGGCACCTTGTAGCCGGCATCGCAACGGAAGCCATCCACGCCGCGGCGGCACCAGAACAGAAACACATCGGCCATGTAGTGCCATAGGCCCTTTTGGGAATAATCGAGCTTGGACAGGTCTTCCCATACCGTGCCCCAGGCCCCCGGCGACATGAACGAGCCGTCCTCGTTGTGATGGAACCATTCCGGATGGTTAACCTGCAGGTGCGAGGCCCAGCCGGTGTGGTTGATCGGCATGTCCAGATAGATGCGGGCATTGCGCTTGTGGACCTCGTCCACCAATTCCTGAAACTGGTCGAGCGGCGTGGTGTGCTGGTCGAATTCGGCGAGGGCGGGATCGACGTCCAGCAGATCCATCACGGCAAAGGGACTGCCGAAGCGGCCCATGCGCGCATAGGTGGTCGGAGTGGGATGGATGGGCAGCAACTGGACAATCTTGCAACGCAGGGTGCCGACGATGAAATCAAGCTCTTTGATCAGGTCGCGGAACTTTCCGCTGCGGGGAATGACCGCATAGCCTGCCTCGTCCAACTGGTGTATGGCCGGCTCGTCGTTTTGCGTAACGGCGCCTTGGTGCTGGTTTTCGCCAAACTGGCGGACGAAGGCCGTGTACATGGTGTTGCCGGCGCAGGTTTCGGCCGGCTCGACCTTCAGGACGGAATTGCCGCCTTCCGGCCATAGGATCGTGTCGGTGCCTTTCTCGACGAAATAGGCCTTGGCCTCGAAACGGCCGACACCGAGCAGGGGAAGGGTGATGGTGAACCCGTTCTTGCCCTCGGGCTCCATCGGGAAGTCGTGCCAGTCGCGGGCCAATGGGGGGAGGCCCTGTTCGGCATGGGTGATGATCTCCTGGTGGCGCACATGCGCGTAGCCAATGTTTGAGCGCAACCACGCCTTGCCTTTTTTCCCGGTGTGGTTTTCCAGCGTGAATGTAATCCGGTCGCCGCGGAAATGCAGGCTATGGCTCCCGGGGGATGGTTGCTGTTTCAGATTGCTCATTTTAAATACCTTTCCAAAACGACGCCAGCGGGTGAAAAACTTCGATTCTTATAGGTGGATTGATGGGGGATGTCTGGAAAAAAGACAATTAGTTTGAAGGTGAATGAAAAGAGGGCCTAAATAGTCGTTCCGGTTTTTTATTGATAAACCCGCCATCTTGAAGCATATACGACGGCTTTTTCCGGGGGGAGACCTATGCGGATCGTAATTATTGGAGCAGGAAATGCCGGACGACAGTTGGCTCGCCGGTTGTGTGAAGAACGCCACAGTGTCGTGATGGTGGATGTGAATCCGCAATCGTTGGCCGAAGCCGAAGCCGGCCTGGACGTATTAACGATCTGCGGCCAAGGCACCAACCCATCCGTGTTGGAAGAGGCGCAGGTCGACAAATCGGACCTGCTCATCGCCGTGACCGACAACGACGAAGTGAACATCCTTTCCTGCCTGCTGGCCAATGCCGCAGGCGTGAAGGGCAAGATTGCCCGCGTGACCAATCCCGACTTCCTGAGTGGGTCCCCGCACTATGACCTGGGCAAGATGGGAATCGATCTGGTGATCAACCAGAAGCAGGAGTGTGCTCGCGAAGTCTACAACATGCTGCAGATCCCCGGGGCGCTGGAGGCCTTCGACCTGTTTGCCGGCAAGGTGATGGTGGCCGGGTTCAGCGTCAACGCCTCCAGTCCGCTGATGGACCGTACACCGGCGGAATGCGACCGTTTGGACCTGATCCAGAGTGTCCGCGTAATTGCCATCCGTCGTGATGATCAACTGGTGATCCCGCACGGCAACACCGTATTCCAGAAAAAGGATATCGTGTACATCGTGGGGCAGCGCGAGGACATCATTAGTTTCTTCAGCTATGTCTGCCCCGATATCCTACCCTTTGAAAAGGTGATCATTGCCGGCGGCGGGGACCTGGGTTTGATGCTGGCGAGGTTTGTCGAGAACGAACTGGACTGCGTGCTGCTCGAACAGGATGAGGATCGCGCCCGCTACTGTTCGGCCGTGCTCAACAAGACCCTGATCCTGAAGGCCGATGCCCTAACCGAGAGCGCACTCGAAGAGTCGGGATTGCACGATCGCACGGCCTTCGTGGCTTTGACGGGGGATGACGAAGGCAACATCATGAACTGCCTGATGGCCCAGAAGAAAGGCGCATCCTTTACCGCCACCCAGATTGCCCGGACGGACTTTATTCCGGTGGTTGAACAACTCTATCTGGTAAACCGGGTGGTCAGTCCTTACATCTCAACGACCAATGCGATCCTGCACTGGCTGCGTTCGAAAAAAGTGCGGGCGGCTTCGTTGCTGCACAACCTGCCGGGCGAGTTGCTGGACATCATTGTTAACGCCGATGGGAAAATGGACGGAAAGACAATCCGCGAAATCAAGATTCCGGAAAAGGCCATCATTGCGACGGTTTTGCGTCAGGGTGAAGTCATGACGGCCACCGGCGACCTTGAGTTGCTGGTTGACGACCGAGTATTGATCTTCTGCCATCCCGATGCCGTGAAAAAGATCCAGTCCACGTTCCTGTAAAAGCACCTCCGAAACGCCGGTCGGCCATTCGAAGGACTCCATTCCATGAATATACGTGCCGTTTTCCATCTGATCTCCTACATGACGTTTGTGATCGGTGTGGCGATCCTGGGTTGTTCGGGGATCTCGCTGATGTACCACGATTCGCATGCCGTGGTGATGAGCCTGGTCTATTCCGGCATCATCACAATGGGGTTCGCCACAGCCGGTGGCGTGCTCACCCGCGGGAAGTCCAACCTGACACGGCGCGACGGCTTCGGGGTCGTAACCTTCGGCTGGCTGGTTGCGGCGGTCTTCGGCTCCTTACCCTATATGCTGTCCGGCGTGATACCGCATCCGGTCCCGGCGCTCTTTGAAACCCTGTCGGGCTTCACCACCACGGGGGCCTCGGTGCTTGGCAACCTGGAGGACATTCCCCGGGGGATCCATTTCTGGCGGGCGCTGACGCATTGGTTCGGCGGTATGGGGGTACTGGTGCTCTGCGTAGCGATCCTACCGTTCCTCGGCGTCGGCGGCATGCAGATCTACCGCGCCGAAGTGCCGGGCCCGGCCAAGGATCGACTAACCCCGCGCATCACGACCACGGCCAAGCTGCTCTGGGGCGTCTATGCACTGCTAACGCTGGTCGAAACCCTGATGCTGAAATGGGTGGGGCACATGAGCTGGTTCGATGCGCTGTGCCATAGCTTCGGCACGATTGCCACCGGTGGATTTTCCACGCGTTCCGACAGCATCGGGGCCTTCAACAGTCCGGTCATCGATGGCATCATCATCGTGTTCATGTTTTTGTCGGGCATCAACTTTACCCTGCACTACCATGCGCTCACCGGCAAGCCGGGCCGCTATTTCCGTGACAGCGAGTTCCGGCTGTACGCCGGCTTGCTGTTTTTCGCGATTCTGTTCATCACCTTCAATATCTGGCATGCGGGCTATGCTTCGCTGGGCCGCTGCATCCGCGATGCCACCTTCACGGCGACGTCCGTCATGACCACGACCGGTTTTTGCACGGCGGACTTTGATCAATGGCCCAATGCCTCGCGATACCTGCTCATCCTGTTGATGTTCACCGGGGGCTGCGCCGGATCGACGAGCGGCGCCATCAAGCTGCTGCGCATCAACGTGATGTTCAAGAAAATGGTCCGCGAAATCCGCGTGTTCATGCGGCCGCTCTCGGTGATAGAAATGAAGTATGACGGGCGCGTTGTGGAAGCGACCACCGTCTCGCACATCGCCGGCTTTATCTTCATGTACATGTGCACGTTTGCCTTGGCGGTGCTGTTGATGTGCCTCTTTACGCCCGATCTTGAAACGGCGGTGAGCTCCGTGGCGACGACGCTGGGCGGGGTGGGGCCCGGCCTGAGTGCCGTGGGCGCGACGCACAACTTTTCATGCATACCCAATGCCGGCCAGCTGGTCCTGATCGGCTGCATGTTGCTGGGGCGCTTGGAATTCTATACGGTGTTCCTGCTGTTTTTGCCCAGCTTCTGGAAGAAGTAGTGTTGAACATGCTCGACATCACCCGGATGGATCAAGAGACTGTGTGCTTGGTGGACGCATGAACAAACGCGCTGTATTACATCTGGTATCCTACATGACGCTGGTCATCGGCGTGGCCATGGTATTGTGTGCCGGTGTGTCGTGGATCTACAACGAACCCCTTAAGATACGCATCAGCCTGATCGAATCCGGCCTGATCGCCATCGGTTGCGCCGGCATCGTGGGCGTGTTGACCCGGGGGGAGATCAACCTCTCCCGGCGCGATGGCTTCGGCATCGTAACCTTTGGCTGGATTTCGGCCACCATCTTCGGCTCGCTCCCCTACATATTGTCCGGTGTGATTCCCCATCCGGTATCCGCCATGTTTGAAACCATGTCGGGCTTCACCACCACGGGGGCCTCGGTGCTCAGCAACCTGGAAAGCATTCCGCGCGGCATCCATTTCTGGCGCGCGCTCACGCACTGGTTTGGCGGAATGGGCGTACTGGTGCTTTGCGTGGCCATTCTTCCTTTCCTCGGCGTCGGCGGGATGCAGATCTACCGCGCCGAAATGCCGGGGCCTTCCAAGGATCGCCTGACCCCGCGCATCACGACGACGGCCAAGCTGCTGTGGGGCGTCTATGCCACGCTGACGCTGGTCGAAACGCTGATGCTTAAGTTCGTTGGCGGCATGGATTGGTTCGATGCGCTCTGCCACACCTTCGGCACCATGGCCACCGGGGGCTTTTCAACGCAATCCGCCAGCGTGGGCGCCTACGATAGTTGGGTCGTCGATGCGATCATTACCGTGTTCATGTTCCTGGCCGGCGTAAACTTTTCGCTACACTACTACGCGCTGACCGGCAAGCCCGGGCGCTACTTCAAGGATCCCGAGTTCCGCGTCTATGCGATCTGTATCGTCGCTGCCACGCTGTTCATCACCCTCAACGTGTGGTCGCACGATCTGGCTTCCCTTGGTCGCAGCTTCCGCGATGCGGCATTTACAACGACGTCGATCATAACCACCACCGGTTTCTGCACGGCCGATTTCGATATTTGGCCCAATGCGTCGCGCCTGCTTCTGGTTATGTTGATGTTCGTGGGCGGGTGCGCCGGCTCCACCGGCGGCGGCATGAAAGTGGTGCGCGTATTCATTATGTTCAAAAAGATGGTGCGCGAAATGAAGCAGTTTATGCGCCCGTCAGCCGTCATCCAGATGAAGCTGGGCGGCAAGCCGGTGGAGCAGGACATCATCTCGCACATTTCCGCTTTCTTCACCATCTTCGTCCTCATCTTTGCCGTCGGTTCGTGCGTCATGACGTTCTTTACACCGGACCTAGAAACCGCCGCCACGTCGGTGATCGCCACATTGGGGAATATCGGTCCGGGCTTGAAGGCCGTCGGTGCGACACAGAACTATGCGGCCATTCCCTATTTTGGGCAGGCTTTCCTGACCTTTCTCATGCTGCTCGGCCGCCTCGAACTCTATACCGTTCTCATCCTCTTCCTGCCCAGCTTTTGGAAGAAGTAGATTTTTCACCACGAAGCCACGAAGGGCACAAGATCGAGTGGATTTAGTTGCTCTTCCTTCGTGATCTTCGTGGCTTCGTGGTTAACAATCCGTGCGATGGAAAAAGAGCGACTTTCAAAAATCATGGCGGCGCGGGGCATGTGTTCCCGGCGCGAAGCCGACCGCTATATCGAGCGCGGACTGGTGCGGGTTGATGGCGGGGTGGTTTCCGAGCTGGGGTCGAAGGTGTCGCCGGATGCGCGGATCGAATTGGCCGAAGCCGGCCAGAAGCGGCAGGACGCGCAAGTCACGATCCTGATCAACAAACCCATCGGCTATGTCTCCGGCCAGCCGGAAGACGGCTACAAGGCGGCGGTTTCCATCATCTCCCAAAAGACCCGCTGGAAAGAGGATCGTCAGCCGCGCAAGTTTCACCCAGCGCAGTTGAAAGGCATCGCG
>JBNLGU010000033.1:0-26792 GCA_050306215.1 Pontiella sp. | reverse complement strand
TCGAAGGTGTTGTGTTCATTCCGCTCGCCGGCCAGCACCATGAGTGTGGCTTCCGGAGCAACGTTTTCAACACCTGTAAGTTTGATCATGGTATCGATCGTTTCTTCTGTGGGATTGACCAGTTTAACGATAATTTCGCCGGCGGCCTTGTCGAGGGTAGTGGCAATGCTGGGCATGGGTTGGGCAATATCGTAGTCGTGGATCAGTTGGTCATCGAGGTAGCACTTGATGTTGCCGGGGGAAAGGACGACCTTGATGTCGTACCATTTTCCGGTTTCGATGCTGCCGGTGGCTTCCGCGACCACCGACTTGTTGTTGCCGATGCCATACTGGATGGCGTGGCGGGAGTTGCCCCAGCCTCCGATGTTCCACCAGAAACTGCTGTTGTCTTCCTGCCGCCCGAAGAGGATCAGGAAGCCCTCGTTTCCGCCGGTCTTGCGGGCACGCAGGGTGTAGGTGACGGATTCTCCATCGTAGACCTTGTTGCCGAAGCTCATGGCCGGCGCGGTTCCGACATCCTTTTGGACATACTTGCCTCCCTCCACTTGGAAGTCGCCATTCTGTGCATTCCAGCCCGTCGGATCGACTTTTTGTCCGTTTACGGCGACGTTATCGATTTCGATGGCGGTATTCCATGTGCCGATGCCGACGCTTCCGGCGCGGGTTGGCTTCGTGTCGTTGCCGCTGATTTCCATTTTATTCGCCAAATAGACATCGCCCTTATTGCAGGCAAAGAGCTGCTGGACGTAGTAGTTGGCCGATTTGACTACGTTGCGGTTGTCGAAGTAGATCATGTCGGGGCTCCATTGGGAATGGAGACGATGGCCAAACAACGGGGCGTAGCAGGTCATATCTACCATGTCGCCATTGCGCTCAATACCCGTAAGAAAGGCGGCTTCGGAAAGGGCGGAGTAGAGGGTGTTGACGCGCAGTCCGCCTTCGCGGAGGGAATCATGGGCCGCGTATTCACCGACGAAGATCAGGGGTTTGCTGCGGTCGAAGTCGTCGAAGCGACCGGTGTTGTTGAGGAACCAGTCCGGAGACATGTAGTAGTGCTCGTCCGAGCTGTATACCTTTTCCTGGGTCATCAGGTCGTAGATCGGAATTTCCGCTCCAAGGCCGGAGGTGCCGACAATCTTGATTTCCGGATGGGCTTCGCGGATGGCCTTTGCAAACAGCGGGAAACGGTCGCGAAACAGGGCGTTGTCGTGCGGCTCGTTGCCGAGGGCGACGAATTCAAGGTTGAACGGTTCCGGATGGCCCATCTTGGCCCGGAGCCCTCCCCATTGGCTGTCGACGGGACCGTTGCAGAATTCGATCAGATCCAGCGCATCCTGGATCCAGGGGCCAAGTTCGTCCATGTCTACCCATTCCTGGGGTCGGGTGAAGCCGCAGGACACGCCGACCGGAATGACCGGCAACGGGGTGGCGCCGATATCTTCGCAGAGCTGGAAGTATTCAAAATAGCCGAGTCCGTAGGTCTGGTGGTAGCCCCAGCGGTTCCAGTTGGGCTTGCGTTCGGCCACATCGCCGACGGAGTCCTTCCAGCGGTAGACATTGTCGATGCCGTCCCCGTGGGCGATGCAACCGCCCGGGAAGCGCAGAAACTTGGGATTGAGGTCTTTCAGTGCTTGGCCAAGATCCTTGCGCATGCCGTTCTTGCGGCCCATGAAGGTGTCCTGGGGAAATAGCGACACCATATCCAGATACAGCTCGCCCTTGCCGGAAGTGGCGATGGCTAGGCGGGCATTGTCCACGGTTTTATCAGAGGTGATGACGCCCTCGAACTTTTTCCATTCCTTGCCTACTCCGTTTATTTCCGTTTGTCCACAGACGGTTCCATCGTCCAGCAGAAGTGCAACGCTCAGCGATGAGCTACCCGTCCATTTGGCTTTGCGCGCGTAAACCGAAAAGTCGTATTGCTTTCCTTCATCCACGGGGATGCCATCAAATCCAGCGTTTGATACTCCGGCGGCTTTTCCCTGCTGCTTGATGGTGATTTTCAGATAATGCGTGTTCTTGTTGTTGAGGGGCTGGTCGTTTTCGACCTGGAGGTCTACCCTGGTCCCGCCGCGTTCGACCGGCTCCCATGCGGTGAGGGGGGTGTATGTCTCGCGCAGCCGATCATTCCCGCGGGAGAGCTTGTAGTATTCAAAGGAGCGGTTTTGTACGAGTTCGGCGTACAAACCGCCGTCGGCCGCAAAGTTGATGTCTTCGAAGAAAAGCCCGTAGAGATGGGGGCTGAGCGAGACGGTAGGTTTGCTACAATCAATGCTGATGTCGACATTGGCCGCCATGACGGATGCGGATAGAAGCGCGGTAGCACCGCACAGGAACTGTTTATGCATGAATGAATCCTCTTTTTTGACTCTGGCCGCTACCTATCTCCGGTGAGATGTAGAAGCACTACTGAATCATTGTTTCATAAGTAGGGTATATAGGAATAAAATCCAAGTCAATGCCTATGGAGGATAAGTTGGAAATGGATGCGCTCCAATAGGTACCAAGCTCTGCATATCATGGCATCCTTATCCTAAATCCGTAAATAGGGCCACGGATCACCACCGCAAAACACGGATTATCAATGAAATGCACCCGATCTTTTTTAACGCTGGTAGATGAGCGCACCTCTTTGCGTAACCAGTTCCATGCTCTGTGCTACTTTCTCCGATTTCTTGATTTCCTACTAATATTTCAAGCCACAGAATGCATAAATGATACCACATACATTGGTATCGGTATGTTCCTCGCAAAGGCACAGAGTACTCAGAGAAAACACCTATAACACCTCTTCGGCCGCCGGACCAGTCGCCGGCGGCCAGTGTACAAGGTACTTCCTTGGTCAGGCCGTCGCCGGAATGACCATAGGGTGGACCAATCGTTCGTAATCCTTGTATTGCATGCAGATGAGTTCGGAATGGTTTCCCGCGTTGAAGGCAATCTGGCGATCGTCGCTCAGCATGGGGGATACATAGACCTGCATGCCATACAGGTTTCCGCACGGCGGCATTGCCCCGACTTCGCAATCGGGGAAGAAGCGGTCGAATTCGGTTTCCGTGGCGAGTTCCACGTGGCGGGCGCCGGTGGCGGCTTTGAGTTGTTCGATGTCGACCCGCTGGGAAGCCGGAAGAACGACTTCGACCATCTTGTCGTCTATTTTGACCATTACGGTCTTGGCCAGTTCCCGCCCGGGAATGTGTGCAGCCTGTGCAATTTCCTGAGCGGTAAAGGCCGGCGAGTGGGTAATGGTCGTATAACGTACCTGGTGTTCATCCAGGAATTCCGTGAGTTTATGAGCGGACATGGCGTACCTCCCTTCTCGTTATCTCCCTACCTCTTCGTATAACCCATTTATGCAGATTCACAAGCGGATTCTGCGAATGTGACCGAGCCAAATTTTCACACCACAATTAGGGTTCGGAACCGAGATCCGGCACGCTATATGCGATTGAAGAGAAGTGATTTAAATGGAGGGAAATGGTTGTGAATAAGGCAGATACAACAAATTCTGAAATCATCTTTCTCAGAGTGCCTGCGCCGCATGCTGTCTGCCATACCTGCGTTGCTTTCGACAGCCTTAAGCGGTGGCAGATCAAGCAATACCTGTGGGCGGTCAATGAGAACAAATGGTATTTGTCCGAGCGTTTCGGCCGTGACGTGGGTTGGTGCGAGGCCGAGCAGGATTTTACGGAACACGACTTCTATGGACTAGCCGCGCAATGGCGGCTGGAGTTCTGCGCGCACTTTTGCGAATACGGACAGCGATGCTCCCTGAAGGAGCGCTTTAAGGCGGCGGCTTGAGCCCCAGGGCCGTTGTCGCTTCAGATTTCGCTTTGGATGGACGACGCGGAGGGGCCGTACACCCAAAGACGGTCCCTGTCCATCAGCGGTGCAGGTTGTTGATCTCTTCGAGTGCATCCATACCGGGACAGAGTTCCTTTTCGGTCAGGTTCCGCAACGGGGTGTCTGTGGTGTTCATGGTGCTGTGGATTTCCTTTGCATCCGGATCGATGTAGAGAATCCCGGTCAGTACCTTGTCCTCCGCACTGTATTCATAGATCAGCTCCAGGGCCGAGCGCCGGCTGTGAATGTCGAGCTTGGGATCGATCTTGTGCAGGTTGATGATAGAGCCATCGTGCATGGTTACCCGTTCCGAGGTGCCCGGCTCGTAGTCGGTCGTGATCTCGGTGGCTGGCGGAACATAGTCGACGGTGTTGGTGGAGGCCATGTGCTGGCGGATGTATTCATAGGCCTTGGTCGACCCTGGCACATTGTTGAAGGTGACGCAGGGCGAAATGACGTTGATAAAGGCAAAGCCCTGGTGGGCGATGGCGGCCTCGATGATCGGTACTAGCTGCTTCTTGTCTCCGGAAAAGGAGTTGGCCACGAAGGTGGCACCGAGCTGGAGGGCGATGGCGCAGAGATTGATCGGTTCCAGCGCGTTGGGTTCGCCTTTCTTGCTCTTTGAGCCGACGTCGGTGGTGGCGGAGTCCTGCCCCTTGGTGAGGCCATATACCCCGTTGTTTTCGCAGATATAGACCATATTGACGTTGCGTCGTACGGCGTGGACAAACTGGCCCATGCCGATGGATGCGGTGTCGCCGTCGCCGGAGACGCCGATGTAAAGCAGGTTGCGGTTGGCCATGTTGGCGCCAGTGGCCACGGCCGGCATGCGCCCGTGGACGGAGTTGAAGCCGTGGGAGTTTCCTAGAAAATAGGTCGGCGTCTTGGAGGAGCATCCGATGCCGGACAGCTTGGCGACGCGATGCGGCTCGATCGACATCTGGAAGCAGGCTTCGATGATGGCGGCGCTGATGGAATCGTGGCCACAGCCGGCACAGAGCGTGGAGACGGCCCCTTCATAGTCCTTGGTGGTGTAGCCCAGCTTGTTTTTGGGCAGTTTCGGATGGCGGAAGCCCGGTACGTTGTAACTCATTATGAGGTTCCTCCTATGAACGACCGATGGCGGCGGTGCGTGGGGGTGGTTGATATCTGCATGATCCAGTCGCGGATGACGTGGCGAATATAGCGCGCCGTAATCGGGCTGCCGTCATAGTGCAGCACCGGAATCAAACGCTGCGGATCAAAATCAAATTCGTTGATCAGCAATGAACGCATCTGTGCGTCGCGGTTTTGCTCGATGACGAAAACGAAGTCGTGTTCATCGATGAACTGTTCAACCTCCCGCGTGAAGGGGAAGGCCTTGATGCCCATGCTGTCGAGCGAGATGTGGTGAAGGTTGTTCAAGTGATGCAACGCTTCGAGCGTGGCGGCTTCCGAGGTGCCGTAGTAGATGGCTCCGACGGTGCAGGGTTTTTCGGTCTTGCGCAACACGGGCTTGGGTACCAGTTCGCTGGCTGTATCCCATTTGCGCATCAAGCGGTCCATGTTGGCCACGTATTTGTCGCCGATCTCGGTGTAGATCGCATACTCGTCCTTCGAGGTGCCGCGGGTAAAGAAGGCGCCCTTGGTCGGATGGGTACCTGGGTAGGTGCGGTAGGGGATGCCGTCGCCGTCGATGTCGAGGTAGCGGCCAAACCGTTTTTCCATGTTTTCGAGGTCATCCTTGGTGAACACCTTGCCGCGGTCATAGGTTCGCGCGTTGTCCCACTCGAACGGATCGGACATGTTGTCGTTCATGCCTAGGTCGAGGTCGGACAGGACGAGTACGGGCGTTTGGAGGCGTTCGGCCAGATCGAGGGCCTGAGCCGTCAGCTCGAAGCATTCCTTGGGATTGGAGGGATAAAGGCAAATATGTTTGGTGTCGCCGTGCGAAGCGTAGGCCGCGGTGATGATGTCGGATTGCTGCGTGCGCGTCGGCATGCCCGTCGACGGGCCCGCCCGTTGTACATCGATCAGCACCAACGGGATTTCCGCAAAATAGGCCAGGCCGAGGAACTCCTGCATCAACGAAAGGCCCGGACCGCTGGTTGCGGTAAAGGCGCGGGCCCCGTTCCAGCAGGCACCGATCACCATGCCGATGGCCGCCAGTTCGTCTTCGGCCTGCACGATGGCGAAGTTCTTCTGTCCGGTTTCCTGGTCCATGCGGAACTTGCGGCAGTACCGTGAAAAGTTGTCGATGACGGACGTTGAGGGCGTGATGGGATACCAGGACGAAACCGTTGCTCCACCATAGACCGCTCCCAGACCGCAGGCTTCGTTGCCATCCATCAGGATCTTGTTGCCGACGTTGTTGCGGCGGGCGATCCGGAAGGCGAACGGGCACGCATAGGCATCGCTGGCCAGCTTGAAGCCGGCATCGAGCGCCTCCTCGTTGGGGCCGATCAACTTCTGTTTGCCCTTGAACTGGTCGCGGATCAACTGTTTGGCCACGTCGATTTCCATGCCGAACAGCGCAATCAGCGAGCCGACATACATGATGTTGCGGAACAGTTGGCGCTGCCGGGCATCGTCGTACATCTCGCGGCATTTTGCGGTGAGCGGCAGGCCGATGAAGTCGATGTCGTCGCGTATCCAGTTTGGGTCCAGCGGCTTCGTGGAATCATATATGAAGTAGCCGCCCTTTTCGACCTCGGCAATGTCGCGCTGCATGCTTTGCGGGTTCATGCCGACCATAACGTCGATGCCGCCGCGGCGCGCGAGGAAGCCCTTTTCGTTGACACGGACTTCGTACCAGGTCGGCAATCCCTGAATGTTGGAGGGAAAGATGTTTTTCGGGCTGATCGGCACGCCCATGCGGAATACGGTTTTGCTGAACAGCTTGTTGGCGCTGGCCGAGCCCGTTCCGTTTACATTGGCAAATTTAACGACGAACTCGTTGGTGGTGATATCGCGTTTCATGGGATCTCTGGCTTTAGGGGGTTAGGTTGGTTGTCGGTATATCCGGCCTTGGTGCTGATATAGAGGAATTTCTGCATGTCCCAGGCCGCGGTGGGGCACCGCTCGGCGCACAGGCCGCAGTGCAGGCAGACATCTTCGTCCTTGACCATCACGCGACCGGTTCCGACTTCCTTTGAAACATAGATGGGTTGCGTGAGGTTGTAGGCGGGAACATGCAGTTTGCGGCGCAGATCCGCCTCTTCTTCGTTTTCGGTGAAGTTCAGGCAGTCCACGGGGCAGATATCCACGCAGGCATCGCACTCGATGCACTTCTCGGCGGTAAAGATGGTTTCCACATCGCAGTTCAGGCAGCGCTGGGCTTCCTCGAAGGCGGTCTTGGCGTCGAATCCGAGTTCCACTTCGGCCTTGTGGCTGTGGATGGCCTGCTCCAGATCGATGTGCGGCACGATATGCCGGCGCTCTTCGGTGACCATGCTGGCATAGCTCCAGTCGTGAATGCCCATTTTCTGGCTCACCAGGTTGGTGCCGGGTTCGGGCCGCTCGTGCAGGTCGCCTCCCTTGAGGAAGAGATTGATGGACAACGCCGCCTCGTGTCCCTGGGCAACGGCCGTAATAATGTTTTTCGGGCCGAAGGCCGCGTCGCCGCCAAAAAAGATCTTGGGGTGGGTTGACTGGAAGGTGATGTCGTCCACTTTGGCCAAGCCGATTTCGTTGAACTCGATGCCGATATCGCGCTCGATCCATGGAAACGCATTGGCCTGTCCGATGGCTAGAAGCACCATGCTGCAAGGAACGGTTTCCTGCCGCCCAACGGGGGTGAATACCTCCTTGCCGTCGTCCGTGACGGAATATTCAATGAGGTCGAATTTCATGCCGGTCAGGTGTCCGTCTTCGATCACATACTCGAGCGGATTGTGGTTTTCGAGGATCGGAATGCCTTCGGCCTGGGTATCTTCGATTTCCCAAGGCGAAGCAACCATGGCACTGACCGGGGTGCGGAGCACGACCTTTACCTTGTCGGCTCCCAGTCGCAGGGCCGTGCGGCAGCAGTCCATCGCCGTGTTGCCGCCACCGATCACGATGACCTCGCTGGGGGCTTCCGTAATATGGCCGAAAGCAACCTGCGCCAGCCACTCTACGCCAATGAAGACCGTGTTGTGTTCCTGTTTTTCGTGTCCCGGCAGCTTCAGGTTGCGGCCCGTGGGAGCCCCGGTTCCGACAAAGACGGCGTCGTAACCCTTGTCCAGCAGCTCCTTCATGCTCTCCACGCGGGTGTTGAAATAGGTTTTTACGCCCATGTCCAGGATATAACCGGTCTCCTCGTCGATCACCTCGGCAGGTAGCCGGAAGGAAGGAATCTGCTGGCGCATGAAGCCTCCAGCCTTGGAGGAGGCGTCGTAGAGATCGATTTCATAGCCCAGCGGCATCAGGTCGCGCGCAACGGTCAACGAAGCCGGGCCCGCACCGATCAAGGCGATCTTAAATCCGTTTTTGTCCTGAGGGATTTCAGGCAGGCGGGCGTGGATATCGGTCTTCAGGTCCGCGCATACGCGTTTGAGGCGGCAGATGGCAACCGGCTTGTCCTCCACGCGGCCCCGGCGGCAGGCGGGTTCGCAGGGCCGGTCGCAGGTACGCCCCAGAATGCCGGGGAATACATTGGATTCCCAATTGATCATGTAGGCGTCTGCATAGCGGCTGGCGGCAATGAGCCGGATGTACTCGGGTACGGGGGTGTGTGCCGGGCAGGCATATTGACAGTCGACGACCTTGTGAAAATATTCCGGATTCCTGGTATCTGTAGGCTTCACTCGCTGTCTCCGCTGTGCAGTTCAAAAAACATTAAATCCACCTCTCCTTAATGGGCTTTCCCCATGTTTTGGCAAGTTAAATCACAGGCTTAGGCTTAATTCAGCATTAAAATACCTAAATCGTACAATTTTACTCACCTATCCCTCCACACGGTGCTTCTGTGGGATCATATGGAAATGGGGGGTTATGGTCATGGTTTATCTGTCTTTTATTGGTGTGGCAGGGAGTCGAGTGGTGGAAGGAGGTGGAGGGTATAGGAAGGTAGGGTGTCATTCTTGATCAGCTAGATGCCCCGGACCAAACACGGGATTTGCAGCGAAAAAAGACGAAAAAAAGTGGAATAGGGGTTGACGACTCGTGGAGCAAAGTGACATAAAAACCCATGAATGGGAGCAGAGTGGAGCGATTGTTATGACAGATGCAGTGCAGAATATGCCGGTTTTGTTTGTCGGGTCGTTTACGCATTCCCTTGATGCCAAGCGGCGTATGATCTTTCCATCGGTGTGGCGGAACCTGTCGGGTTCCTCGAACCAGTTGTTTGCGTTTCCGCACCCGGAGGAAAAGTGCCTCTACCTCTATACGGCGGCGGAAATGATGCGGCGCCTGAATGAGCTGCGCGAGGGCGGGGCGCTGGATCGCAACGACGAGCAGGCGATCCGGGCCATAACGGCCGGCGCGGAAATGCTGGTGTGGGACGCCCAGGGGCGGGTGCGCGTTGGCGACAACCTGCTGGCGCACGTGGAGGTCAAGAACCAGCTGGTGCTGGTGGGTGCGATGACCCGCATCGAACTCTGGAGCGCGGAGAATTTTGATATGGCGCTGCCGCGGGAATCCGCGACGGCGGAAAATGTGTTTTTTGGTGGATACTAGAAAGGTAATGCAAGGGGGAATGAAATGAGCATGTTCGATGTTGCCCGCTTCCTGAGCTACTCCAAATCGGTTGACCTTGCGTCCGGGGGGGACCGTTTCTTCAACCTTTCGATGGCAAACACCAGCCACCTGTTTTCGTGCCTGTACGGCGACAAGAGCCATTGGTGCTTCGGCCGTCAGGAGCAAGAGGTAATGGATCGCGATACGGTCCGGGAAAGAAAGATCTAGTGCATATACCGGTCATGCTTGAGGAGTGCCTGGAGGCATTGATCACCGATCCATGTGGCATATACGTGGACGGAACGCTGGGAAACGGTGGGCATGCGGGCAGGATTCTGGAGCAGTTGGAAGAAGGCGGAATGCTGGTCGGGTTCGACCGCGACATTGATGCGATCGAGCGGGTGGGAGCGAAACTTAAATCCGGAGCAGGTAAACGAGTGGAGCTGGTGCATGACAACTATGCGAACATGGCCGATCGCCTCGACGGGCTTGGGATCGAAAAGGTCGACGGCATCCTGCTCGATCTGGGCGTCAGCTCGTTCCAGCTGGATGTGGCGGAACGGGGGTTCAGCTTCCAGCAGGATGCCCCGATCGACATGCGCATGGACCAGACCCAGGGGCCAACGGCCGCGGATCTGGTGAACTCCGCCAGCGAGCAGGAATTAGCGGACCTGATCTACCGGCTGGGCGAAGACCGCGATTCGCGCCGCATTGCGCGGGCGATCGTCGCGGAACGGGCCAAGGCCCGCATCGGGACCACTGCGCAACTGGCGGAGATCGTGGAACGGGCGAAGGGCGGACGCAAGGGGCGCAAGATCCATCCGGCGACCCAGACGTTCCAGGCGTTGCGCATGGCGGTCAACGACGAGCTGGCCGGTATCGACCAGGTGTTGGAAGGGATGGTTGGCAGGATCAAGGAGGGCGGTCGGTTTGTGGTACTCACGTTCCACAGTCTGGAAGATCGCTTGGTGAAACAGTTTTTTAATCGCCACGTGCCGCGCGAAGAGTCGTTGCAGCAGGGCGGAGTGAGGCGGATCTATGAGGAACCGCCGGTGGAATGGATTTGGCGGAAGCCGAAAACGGCTTCCGAACAGGAGCAGGCCGTAAATCCGCGATCGCGTTCGGCAAAGTTGCGCGCGGTGCGAGTGGGGGTATAGTATGGCAACGAAAAGAACGAATAGCAGAAAGAAAAAGAAAAACCAGGTGCAGGTGCCGTTTCCGGTCGTGCTGGCCAATGTGCTGGTGCTGGTTGCCGTCCTGGGGCTGAGCTACATGTGGCTCTGCGCCCGTTGCGATGCATTGGGCCGCGAGATCAAGCACAAGGAGGCCGAGCTGGCCGCCGCACAGAAGCGCTACAACAACGAGCAGGAGCGCTGGTCGATCATGACGTCGCCTTCCAATCTTCGGGAGGCCATCCGCAAGTTTAGGTTGGATATGAAGATGCCGAACGATTCGCAGGTGGTCAAGGTGAGCCACTGGGATGCTGCGGGCCGGACGGCCATGACGGAGCCAAGGTCGCTGGCGCGGCCGTAGGGGCGGATGACAGTTTAGGCGCAAGTAAACACAGGAGGCTACGGCAACAACGGTGGTGCAACACACCCCGCATCCCGCGACTCTGCGATGGCAGGTTGCGGGTTTGCCGTAATCGGGAGACACAGCGGTATCATGGCGGAAGTACGGTACAAGAGCCGGATTGCGGTGCTGGCCACAGTGGTCGTGCTCGTTTTCGTCGGCATCGCCATTCGGCTGTGCTTCCTGCAGCTCAAGCCCGAAGGCTGGGTCCTGAGCCCCATTCAGGAAAACCGCAAGCTGGAATGGAAGCCCGTGGGGAACCGTGGTCGCATCGTGGATCGCAACGGCGAAATCCTGGCGATGGACCTGACGGCGTACCACGTCGTTCTGGATCCGAAGTATATCCATGAGCACGGGAATCCGGAGGCGGTGGTGAAATACATGGCCGAAGAGTTCCGCCTGCCCGAGTCCGAGATCCGGGAAAAGCTGGTCGACACCACGCGCCAGTGGGTGCCCATCAAACGCTTCGTGCCCGAAACCCGGCTGACGCGTTTCGAGGCCCGGGCGCTAGGGGCCATGTACACGCCGAAGGTTCCGCTCGCCGATGGAAGCACCAACGTCTACCTGCGGGGGGTCAAGCTGGAGGAGACGTCCATCCGCCACTACCCCAAGGGTCCGCTGATGGCGCACGTGGTCGGTTTTTCGAACATGGAAGGCGTGGGCAGCGCCGGCATCGAGCAGCGCATGGATGAATACCTGCGCGGCAAGGAGGGTTTGCGCATCAGTGCCAAGGATGGTCGGCGCCGCGAAATCTATGGTTCGCGGACGGTGGATATTCCGCCGGAGGACGGGGCCACGGTGGTGCTTACGCTGGACCAGCAGTTGCAGTATTTTGTGGAAAAAACTATCGAGAAAACCTGCCACGACTACAACGCCAAGGCGGTTTGGGCAATTGTGCAGCGCGTCAGCACAGGCGAGATCCTGGCGATGGCCTCCTATCCGACCTACGACCTCAACCGCTACGGCAATGCGCCGCCCGAGTGGATGCGCAACCGCGCGATCGGCATCAACTACGAGCCCGGCTCGGTCATGAAAGCCGCCCTGATATCCAGTGCGCTAGACCACGATATTGTCAATGAAGGGGACATCATCGATTGCGAAAACGGATACTGGGTCTACGGCGGAAAGGCCCTGCGCGACAGTCATGGGATGGATATGGAAACCGTGGCTGATGTTGTGAAGCATTCGAGTAATATCGGAACGGCAAAGATCGCGTTGATGATGGGGGAGCAGCTTGTTTACGACAGCCTCAAGTCCTTTCAATTCGGCAACAGGCTCGGCATCGGGCTTCCCGGCGAGGAATCCGGTATTTTCTACTCGCCGCAAAACTGGTCGAAAATCAGCATTACGCGTATCGGCATGGGGCAGGAGATTGCCGCCACGGCCATGCAGATGCTTTCCATGATGGACGCCATTGCCTACAACGGGGTGCAAATGAAGCCGTATGTGGTGGAGCGGGTGGTTTCGGCCAAGGGTGAAGTGCTGATGGAGCACAAGCCCGAAGAGCTGGGCCGGCCCCTCACGCCACCGGCCGCCCGGAGGATGCAGAAGCTGTTGGCTCGCGTGACGGAAGATGACGGCACCGCACCGCTTGCCCGTGTACCGGGCTATACCGTGGGGGGCAAGACCGGGACCGCGCAAAAAATCAAGCCGGCCGAGGAAGGTGGCGGCTACTACCAGAAGAACTTCATGTCGTCCTTTGCCGGTTTCATTCCGGCCCAGGATCCGGAAATCGGCATTATCGTGGTGGCCGATGATCCGGGCATCTACACCGAAAGCGGCCGCAAGATCAAATATTTCGGCGGCACCGTATGCGGCCCTGCTTTTAGTGAGATTGCGGAATTTGCCGTGCGCTACCTGCGCATTGCGCCGGATGGAAACCGTGTATACGTGGTGAGGCCCGACGAATGAAGCTAGACGAACTCATTGAATCCATCACGCCGCTAAATGTAGTCGGCGATACCCATGTTGAAATCAGTGGCATCGCCTACGATTCCCGGCAGGTCGAGCCCGGCGGATTGTTTGTCGCCGTGCCCGGAACGCGGACCGATGGCGCCGAATACATTTCGGAGGCCCTGTCGAACGGCGCAGTGGCGGTGGTTAGCGAAACCAATATCGATCTGGGCCGAAAAACCGCGCTCGTGCAGGTGGCCAACGCCCGGCGGACCTTGGCCGAGCTGGCCAACGTCTTCTATGGCGATCTATCCCGCCGGATGACCGTCGTCGGCGTGACCGGTACGAACGGGAAAACGACCACGACCTACATGATCTGCCGCATGTTGCGCGATAGCGGGCACAAATCCGGGTTGATCGGCACGGTGGCCTACGAGATTGGCGACCAATCCATTCCGGCTTCGCGCACGACACCGGAATCGCTGGACCTTCACAGCATGCTGGCGCAAATGAAGGCGCGCGGGTGCGATTCGGTCGTGATGGAAGTATCGTCGCATGCGATCGCGCTGGACCGCATTCACGGTTTGGATTTCAATGTGGCGGTCTTCACGAACCTGACGCAGGACCATCTCGACTTCCACCAGGACATGGATTCCTATTTCAATGCGAAGGCCAACCTGTTCGAGTCGCTGGAGCAAGGTTTCGGACGATCGGCCGTCATCAACGTCGATGATCCCTGGGGCCGAAAGTTGGTGGAGGAGCGCAACTTGGATGTGGACGTGATCACCTACGGATTCGGCGAGAATGCGCAGGTGCGGGCAACGAAGATCGACCTCGATGTCCACGGAACCACCTTCATGGTGCATTCGCCCTGGGGCATGGGCAAGGCTCATCTCCGGTTGCTGGGGCGCTTTAACATATACAACGCCTTGGCGGCGTTGGCGGCCGGAGGCCTGTGCGGGATCGATTTCCACAGCATGGTGCGGTCGCTGGAAAGGATGGAGTCGGTTCCGGGACGGCTTGAGCTGGTACCCAACCGCAAGGGGCGCAAGGTATTCGTCGACTACGCGCACACCGACGACGCGCTGAAGAATGTGTTGGGGACCTTGCGGGAAATCTGCAAGGGGCGGCTGATCGTCGCGTTCGGTTGCGGCGGTAACCGGGATCGTGGAAAGCGGGCCCTGATGGGACGCATGGCTTGCGAATTGGCGGACCATGTGATCGTGACCTCCGACAACCCGCGCCGTGAGGATCCGGCAGCCATCGCCGCCGACGTGATTTCCGGTTTCCAAGGGGGCGCACATTATGAAACGGTGCTGGATCGGCGGGCGGCCATCCGGGCCGGCATCGAGATGATGCGCCGCAAGGATATTTTGCTTATTGCAGGAAAAGGACACGAGACCTACCAGGAATTTGATGGCAGTATCGTGCCTTTTGATGACCGCGAGGTCGTGAAGGAGATTTTTGGGTAATGCCGGAATTCAGGGCAGGAGAATTATCGCAGTGGGTATCGCGGTTGTGGAGCAACGGCATGCCGGAGCGGTCGGTGCGCGGCATCACGCAGGATACGCGCAGGATTCGCCCGGGGGATCTGTATGTCGCCATACGCGGCGATCGCCTTGACGGACACGAGTTTGTTGGCGAGGCGTTTGCCAAGGGGGCTGCAGGGGCCATGGTGCAGGAGGGGTTTCACTGGACCGACCATCCGGTGCTGAAGGTGCCCGACACCATCAAGGGCCTGCAGGATCTGGCCCGGGGCTACCGTAAGAAATGGATGGGTCTGACCATCGGGATTACCGGTAGTGTGGGGAAGACCACCGTAAAGGAAATGTGTGCCGAGGTGCTGGCCACCAAAGGCGAAACGCATCGGACGGAAGGGAACTACAACAACCATATCGGGCTTCCTCTGACGATGCTGTCCATGCCGCAAACCGCGCGTTTCGGCGTCTTTGAGGCGGGTATGAACCATCGCGGCGAAATTGCCGAGCTAGCCTACCTGCTGCAGCCCAAGATCGCCATTCTGACCGACATCTGCAACGCCCACCGCGAAAACTTTTCGTCATTGCAGGAGATTGCCCGCGAGAAATCGAAGCTGGCCGAACGCGTGCCGGACTCCGGCATGGTGATTCTCGACCGCGACAGCGAGTGGTTCACCATGATGCGCCGCCATATCTGCGCCAACGTGGTCTCGGTGTCGCTGGGCGGGATTGCCGATTATGTCGGCCGCCCGGTCTCCAACGGCGTGATGAATGTGAACGGGTACGATTACATTATGCCGCTTCCCGGCGAATACATCATGCGCAATGCCCTGCGGGCCATTGCGCTGGGGGCCGAGCTCGGCATGAATCCCGACGAGATTGCGGAAGGATTGCGCCGGTTCAGGAACGCGCCGATGCGCTGGCAGGAGAGCGAGGTCGATGGAATCCGCTTCATCAACGACGCCTACAACGCCAATCCGCTCTCCATGCGGGCCGCGCTGGGTACGTTTGCCCGTTTGGAGGCGCCGGGCCGGAAATGGGCGGTGGTCGGTGGCATGCGCGAGCTGGGTGCGACGTCCGATGAGGAACATGCCGCATTGGGCCGCTTTATCGAGGACCTGGGGCTTGACGGCGTCATTGTTGTCGGCGAACTGGCCCGTCCGGTTCTGGCCGGTCACGAGGACCGATTTCAGTATTGCGGCACGACGGATGCCGCCGCACAACTTTTAAAACAAACCCTGTCGACGGGTGACCGCGTCTTGCTGAAGGCCTCGCGCGGGGAGCGGCTCGAACAGGTGTTGAATGGTTTCAGGGAGATTTAGAGGATGCTCTATTATTTGAGTTTTTTGCGGGATGTGGCTTCGGAACTCCGGTTGTTCGAATACATCACGTTTCGTACGCTGGGAGCCGCAGCCACGGCGTTCGTGATTTCGTTGCTGATTGCCCCTTGGCTGATCCGGCGCTTGCGCATCATCAACTTTGGCGAACAGAAGGAAGACGAACGCGTGGCGGCGCTGGACCGCAGCCGGAAAGTCGGCACGCCTACCATGGGCGGAGTCATGATCATCCTGTCCTCGGTGGCGGCAACGCTGCTGTGGGCCATCCCGACGAACCTCTATGTCCTGATCACGCTGGGTACCTTCCTGCTGATGGGGGGCATTGGCTTTGCGGACGATTACCTGAAAATCAAACGGCGCAACGGACTGAGCGTGAAGGCCAAGTTTGTCGCGCAACTGTTGTGGACGGCGGGCGTTTTCGCGGTCCTATGGGCCATTCCGGAAACCCAGGAACGTGTGCGCGACCTGATGATACCGTTCATGAAGCATCCGGTGCTGGATCTCGGTTTGATCGGCGGCTTCATCTTTATGTTTTTCGTGCTGGTCGGCGCGTCCAACGCCGTCAACCTCACCGATGGGCTCGACGGACTGGCCATCGGGTGTACCAATTCAGTGGCCATGGCCTATCTGGTGCTGACCTATGTCGCGGGCCACTATGTGTTTGCCGACTACCTGCAGGTTCCGTTCGTGAAGGGAAGCGGCGAGCTGACGGTGTTTTGCGGCGCCCTGCTTGGTTCCGGGCTCGGTTTCCTCTGGTACAACTGCCATCCGGCCAAGATTTTCATGGGCGATACCGGCAGCCTGGCGCTGGGTGGTGCCATTGCCATGCTGGCGATCCTCATCAAGCAGGAACTTTTGCTGATCATCGTAGGCGGCGTTTTTGTGATGGAAGCCGCGAGCGTGATGATTCAAAGCGGTTGGTTCAAATTCACGCGCAAGCGCTACGGGACCGGACGCCGCGTCTTCAAGTGCGCACCGTTGCACCACCATTTCGAGTTTGTCGAAAAGGAACGGGCCATGGACGAAAACCGGCCGCCCGAGTTGGTTGAAACCGTCATCGTAACCCGCTTCTGCATCCTGTCGATCATCTTTGCACTGATCGGCGTGGCCACCCTGAAAATCCGCTGATGCATCGATTCGGAACAGCATTGATTCTGGGCTATGGCCGCAGCGGCCGGGCGGCGGAACGGATGCTGCGCGAAGAGGGGGCGCAGACCCACGTCGTATCCCGCGAAACCGCCGGGGATGCTGAACTGGCCCTCCTCTTGGAAGAGACCCCGTTCGAGGTGTGTATCGTAAGTCCCGGGTTCGGTCTCGATCACCCTTGGGTTTGCGCCGTGCGCGATGCCCGTATTCCGCTCCTTTCGGAGCTGGAGCTGGGGTGGTCCCGCCTCAAGGGAAAAACCATTGCGGTAACCGGATCCAACGGCAAAAGCACGGCCGTCAAATGGATTTGCGAAGCGCTGCAGCAGGCCGGCATGAAGGCGGCGATCGGGGGAAACTACGGCGTTCCGGCCTGCGAAACCGTGCTCGATCATCCGGATCTCGACTGGCTGGTGCTGGAGGTTAGCTCGTTCCAGCTTGAAACGGTGGTCGAATTCCGGGCGGACGTGGCCGTTGTGTTGAACGTGTTGCCCAACCATCTGGATCGTCACGGAAGCATGGATGTCTATTGGCGCACCAAGGCACGCATCTTCGGTTCTCCCTCCTCTCCCGGAGATGCGTGCATCGTGCCCGTGGAGTGGCTGGAGCGCTTCCGGAATGCGTTGGCCGGCGACCGACAATGGATTTCCTTCGGGGCTCGCCAGGATGCGGATTACCGGTTCCAGGATGGCGTGGTGCACCACGATGGCGGCGAAGTGCTGGAGATAGGCGGGACCCTGTTCGACAGTCCGGTCATTGGCAACTGCACCGGCGCGGCCGTTGCCGCGGTGACCGTTGCGGCCGGAATACCGCGCGAAGCAGTCGAAGCAGCCGCCCGGCAGTTCAAACCGCTGCCGCACCGCATGCAGAAGCTGGGGGAAATCGATGGAGTGGGCTACATCAACGATTCCAAGGCGACCAATCTGGCGGCGATGGCGGCCGCGCTTTCCTCGGTCCGGGGAGGCGTTCACCTTGTCGCCGGCGGGCTTCCCAAGGAGACGGACTATACTTTTGTAAAAGAAATACTGGCGGAACGGGTGAGGAGGATATACCTTATTGGCCAAGCATCCCGAGCAATGTATCAAGCGTGGGACGGGGTTTGCCCGTGCGTTGAATGCGGTACGCTGGAAAAGGCTTTCAGCAACGCCAGGAACGCAGCAAAAGCGGGAGAAACCATACTTCTTTCCCCTGGCTGTGCGAGCTTTGACCAGTTTCGCAGTTTCGAGGAACGTGGGGAGTGTTTCGGCACTCTTTTCCGTAACGCGATACACGCTGGAGGTGATGCTTCGTGAAACTTGAGTCGCCGGTAGAACGGGCGCGTTGGAAAAGGAGTTTGATTATGAAGGTAGGATCAGCAGTCATTGGTGCTCATATTGCTGTTTTGGTTGCGTTGTCGCTCACGCAGGGTTGCTTGACGACCGGGTCGCAGGATAGCGAGCGCGGAATTGCGTACAAAAAAGGGCCGTTCCAGCACACCCACAAGGGCAAGGCACCGTCGGAAACGGTTTCCCCGGTTGAGCCGATGCCGGTAGGCATGGGAACCGGTCTGGGCGATGGCGACATCTATCAACCCATCGATATGCAGGTGAATACGATCGATCCGATGCCAACCCCGCCGGCCTCGACAACCGAAACCTACATTGTCCGCAAGGGCGACACGATTTCCCAACTGGCGGTGGATTACGACACCACGACGGCCGAGTTGGTTCGTATGAACAACCTGAGCAACCCCGATGTGCTGTACGTCGGTCAGGAGCTGGTCGTTCCCGCAGGCCGCAGGGGCGGCTCGACCTCGTCCGGCAAGTCTTCGGCATCGTCTGTCAAGAAGGGTGGAACCTACACCATCCAGAAAGGCGACACCCTTTCCGAAATCGCAATCGCGGCCGACGTCAGCATCGATGCCCTGCGCCAGCTCAACGGTATCAAGGGTGATATGATCCGCGCTGGCGATACGATTGATATTCCGGCCGGTGGCAAGATTCCATCCACCAAGAAGGTGACCAAGAAGAAAACGCCGAAGACCGAAACAAAAACGGCGACTCAAACCGAGCCGGCACCGGCGCCCGATCTTGCTCTGCCGGATCTGGACACCACGCAGGTCGATACAGTGGCACCGGTTGTAGATGCTCCGGAAGGCATCATTGCTGAAGACCGGATCCTGTACCCGGGCGAAACCCTGGAAGACATTGCCCGCGAATATGGAATCAGCAAGGATGAAATCCTCCGTTCCAATCCCCAGTTCACCGACGAGTCCCAGATCAAGGATGGCGTTCGTCTTCGTATTCCAATCTCGGAATAATTGAGGTTCGGGTATCAATGCGTAGGGCCATATCGCTTTTTATCGCCATTGTATTGATACTCGCAACCGTCGGCCTTCTGATTCTGGCCAGCGCCAGCTCTACGAAGCTCGAGAATGCGTCATACTATTGGCAGCACCAGTTCATATGGCTGGTGCTTTCCTTTTCCGCCGCAGCAATCGCGGCTCGATTGGACTACCACATCTATCAACGGCTGGCGGTTCCCTTGGCGGTGCTGTCCTTCGTTTTGCTGATTGCCGTCCGGCTTTTCTTCCCGGCGATTAACGGTAGCCACCGTTGGATCAGTTTGTTCGGCTTCACCTTCCAGCCTTCCGAACTGTCCAAGATTTCGGTGATCCTGCTGTTTGCCTGGTGGCTGTCCAGAAACCAGCGCCGCATCGACGAGTTTGTCCGCGGATACCTGGTGCCGGTCTGCATGCTGGGGGCCTTTGCGATGGCCATCATCATTGAACCGGACTTCGGGACCACGATGCTGGTCTCCAGTGTAGCCATCTGCATGATGTTCCTGGGCGGAACGGGGATTGCCCCGCTGCTGGTGACCGGTGTGGCGGGCTTTGTGGGGATCTCGGTGCTCATCGCCCTCAACCCGGAACGAATGGGGCGCATCATCGCCTTTCTGAATCCGCAGAAGTACGAGCAGGATGAGGCGTGGCAGCTGGTTAATTCTTTGCGCGCCTTTGCCAACGGGGGACAGAATGGCTGGTGGCGCGGCCAGGGCTTTGGAAACAGCATGCAGAAATACCACTATCTGCCCGAAGCCCATACCGATTTCATTTTCCCGATCCTCGGCGAAGAGCTCGGCCTGATTGCCGCCATCATCGTCGTGTTTATGTATCTCGGCCTTTTTGCGCTGGGGCTGACGATCGCCTTCCGGGCCAAGGACGACTTCGGCCGGTTGATTGCCTTTGGCATCACGCTGATGATTTCCATCCAGGCGCTCATCAACTTTGCGGTCGTGACCGGTTGTGTTCCCACCAAGGGATTGGCACTTCCATTCATTAGCTACGGCGGATCGAGCCTGCTCATTTCCGGGATCATGATTGGCATTTTGGTGAATATAGCCCACTCCAGCATGAATGCCCCGGCCCGATCTTCGCACAATATTTTCAAGGATCGCGCACGCAAGGTATAGGTATTGACATGAACGATGGATACGAGCTGCTAGACAGCGGCAACGGAAAGAAACTCGAACGCTTTGGGGATACCGTGCTCGAGCGGCCCTGTGCGCAGGCGGTATGGAAACCGCAGGATGAATCGTTGTGGAACGAGGCCAGCGCCCGGTTTGACCGTAACGATGGCCTGAACTGGCACGGCCGACGCAACCTGTCCGATGCGTGGCATGTCGAAATCGGCGGGGTGGTGATGAAGCTGTCCGCCACCGACTTTGGCCATCTCGGGGTTTTTCCGGAAACACGCGCTCTGTGGCGCTGGATCCGGGCCACCTTGACCGATCAGGCTCAAAAAAAGGGCCGGCAACTAAAATTCCTCAACCTGTTTGCCTATTCCGGTGGTGCGACGCTGGCCGCCGCCCAGTCGGGCGCCGCCTGTTGCCACCTCGATGCCGCCAAGGGCATGGTCGACTGGGCGCGCGAGAATGCGGCCATCAACAACCTGCAGGATGCTCCGATCCGCTGGATCGTCGACGACGTCATCAAGTTCCTGCGGCGCGAAGTGAAGCGCGAAAACCGTTACGATGGCATCCTTCTGGATCCACCGTCCTTCGGGCGCGGGAAAAAGGGAGAGCTCTACAAGATCGAGGAAAGCCTGATGGAGACACTGGATCTTGTGCATCAGGTTTTGACGGATGATCCCGCATTCGTTCTGCTCACTTCGCATACCCCCGGCTTTTCGCCGATCGTGCTGCGCAACCTGCTGCAGCAATACCATGCAACGGGTCGCTTCGAGTGCGGGGAAATGCTGCTTACCGGGAAGCCCGGCGTTATGGAGTTGCCCAATGGAAACTGGGCCCGCTGGATCAATGAATAAATCTCGCGCCAAAACGAAATAGCGCGGAGAGTAAGACAATCCAATCAACATGCTTGGCGACTTCGCCTCTTTGCGCGATATTTAATCCGTGGACAAGGTAATCTATAGAGCTGATGAATTGGATCCGCTGATTCTGTTTGCGGACAACCACCTGTTGGCCGTGAACAAGCCTGCGGGATTGCTTTCGCAGGATAGCGGAACGGGGTTGCGGAACCTCGAGGATTGGGCGCGTGAATGGGTGCGGGTGGACAAGGGCAAGCCGGGCGCCGTATTCCTCAATGCCGTGCATCGAATCGACCGGGCTGTTAGTGGAGTGGTCCTGTTCGCCCGGACCAGCAAGGCGCTGTCGCGCTTGAACGAGGATATCCGGAAGCGCAACTGCCGGAAAATCTACCACGCCCTGGTCGAAGGCGTTCCGCCAACACCAGCGGACCAGTTGATCCACTGGATGTCGCACGAACACCATCGCGCGCAAATATGCCGCGAAGGCAATCCCGGCGCGCAGCGCGCGGCGCTGGCATATCGGGTCATCTCTGAAGCCGGAGAAATGTCGCTGCTCGAAATTGATCTTGAAACGGGACGCTACCATCAGATCCGCGCGCAGCTAGCAACCATCGGATGTCCCATTGCCGGCGACGAAAAATATGGTGCAAAGCAGAAATCGGCCACCGGGGAAATTGCGCTTCACCACCGCCGGCTTGAAATCATCCATCCCACGCTCAAGGCCCCGGTGATCATTGAAGCACCATACCCCATCGATTCGCCATGGTGGAAAGTGGTGTGAATCACTCGCTTCGCTTAAGGCACAAACTACCCAAAGCTTCGTACTACTATCCGTCCATTGAACCGTTCACTTCGTGTCTGCCACTCAATCACTCTGCCTTTATTCAATCCTGTTTGGTTGCGGCTATGCCGCGCTAGGCTCTTTGTGACTTTGTGTTTAATTCACAAGCCGTTCCAGGTAGTCGATCCAGGCATCCATGCCGTCGCGGGTCTTGGCGCTGAGTTCAATGACGTTTGCTCCGGGTTGAACCTGCTGGATATATTTGCGGCAGGCGGGCAAGTCCCAGCCGAGTGTGTCGGCAAGATCCATCTTGGTGAGGAGAATCACCTTTGAGATGGCGAACAGCACCGGATACTTGATTGGTTTGTCCTCGCCTTCCGGTGTGGACAGCAAGGCCACCTTGAAACTTTCGCCCAATTCGAATGCCGTTGGGCAGACCATGTTCCCGACGTTTTCAATAAAGAGTAGCCGGGTTCCTTCTTCAATCACATGGGGCAAGGCGTGTGCAACCTGATGGGCATCGAGATGGCAGGAGCTGATGGTTTGGATCTGGTGGATCTTTGCCCCCTTGCCTTGCAGCCGTTGGGCATCGCGGTCCGTCTGCTGGTCGCCGGTAATGACGGCGCACTTGATCTTCCCGTTCAGGAGTTCGAGCGTCTTTTCGAGCAACAGGGTTTTTCCGGAGCCCGGCGCGGATATCAGGTTGATAGCCGTAACGCCGCGCGCGGCAAGCCAGGTCCGGTTCTGTTCGGCCAGCGCATCGTTCTGTGCCAGCACTTTTTGCTCGAGCGTTACGGTTTTGGTGTGCACATGGTTGTGACCATGTTCGTGTTCATGATCGTGATGGTGTTCGTTGGCTGTTCCGCATCCACATGTTTCGCACATAAGCGACTCCTTGAAAACACGGGTATGGTATCACGGGTTCAAGCTGGATTCAACGATGCTGTTCAGCTTGTCGATGATGCGGTCGTAGTGAGTGCCCTTCCAGTAGATTTTCCGGCAATCGGGGCATTGGTGGAACTCGTCGTAGTATTTCTTCGTCAGTGGTTCCAGCCGGTCGAGGATATCTTCCTTCGCAACCGGTTGCAGGACGCCATTGCAGGTGGGGCAACGAAGGAAGCGGCGAACGCTGCTGGATAGGTCGAACCGCCCGATGACTTCGCGGGCCTGTGCTTCGGCATTGGTTGAATGCAACCAATAGCCGTGGGTGATGACCTTGTTGAACAGCATCCGCCGATCGCGTGTGAGAATGATGCGGTGTTCGGCAAGGGCGATATGGATGATTTCCGGATCGTCGTAGTCGGTGCGGTAAAGCACGTCGAATCCCAGCATGCGCAGGATACGGGCAAGCTTGCCGAGATGGACGTCGAGGATGAAGGCCGTGCGACGCAACGGCTCGTCGCGAAGTCTGACGATGGGGGCAATGTCCAGGCTCTCAAAGACCGGATAGACGGCTACGCGGTCGCCATCCGCGAGCGGATACTTGAAACCCACCGATTCGCCATTCACCACGATCAGGTCAACGTCCGTATGCGGCACGCCAAGCGATTCGATGGCATCCTTGATGCCGGGCCGTCCGTTGAAAGGGTAGGGAATGGGTTTCTTCCGCAGCTGCCATGGAAGAAAATCGTTCAGCTCTTCGTAGAACCGGAACTCTGCCTGATGCTCTTTCATGTGTTGGAGGGTTCCGCTTCATCGGAACCTGGCTGCAAAGAAACGCCGTCCGCCGGCAGGGATGCGCTATTGCCGGAGCGCCTGCTGCATATGGTGTAGGCCGCCGCCATTGACCACGCGGGTATAGCCGATGCCCTCCAGCGACTTCTTCGCTGCCGCGGATCGGGCGCCACTATGGCAATAGACGATGATGGGTTTCGAGTGCAGGGGTTCGTGCCCTTCGATGGATTTCCCGATGGCATCGTAGGGTATGTTGATCGCTCCCTTGATGTGGCCAGCCGCAAATTCAGCCGGTGTTCGCGTATCGATGATCAGGGCGCCATCCTTCACCAAGCTCGCAATATCGATATTCTTGTCCGCCCCGCCGCGAAGAAGGAGATTCCCGAGAAGACCCATATCCACTCCGTTTCTGTGGTTGCAGCTATAACGTAATGGTTTTCACCAGCCCCTTGGAGCTGGCGAAGGAAACGGGTTTTCCTCCCAGTTGGAAGGATACGTTGTTCCCTTCGCATGCAAGTTCGACCCGGGCATCCGGATATCGGCTTTTCCATGCATCGACGAGAGCGATGGCGCGTTCCAGGCCGTCGCCACGCTGGAAATTCCAGACTTCGTCCGGTTGGGCGACGCGGGTTCCGTCGTATATGGATTCGTTCGTCATGCCCCTAAGTGCTTCGATCAGCGCATCGTCAGACAGGTCCTTGGTGGCTTCCACGATGACGGGGTTGCGCTCAAGGGCCGCTTTCAGAAAGGGCTTCCAATCCGTCGCGGCCAGGTCCCGGCTGGCATAGAAGGCCATGTCGGCGATCGTATGGGTGTCGCGCAGGCCTTGGAGATATTCAATGATTTCATCCCGCTGCATGCCGGGTGTGATGGCGATGGGGCCCGAGCCTCCGAACTGCTTGCTTGTGGCGTCCGGGAGTTCGGGGTCAAGATGGACAAAGTCGACCAGTCCCTCGACGACCGACATCTTTTGGGTCATGTCGCTGGTGCAATCGATCTTGTTGGCCAACTCCGTCATGCTTTTTGCGTCGAAGTGCGAAATGGGATTGTTTTCCAGATAGTCGCCCAGCTTGTTGATCTGGATCCGGTCGGGGATCGGTTCGGTGTAGAAGGCGAATTCGTCGATCTCGTCGAGCAGCTTGTCGCGGGTGGCGTTGTCCGAAACCTTGTACGGAGAACCATGCTCGTAGGCGAAAGCGCGCTCGATCGGTAGATACTGCGCCTTGCCGTGCCGCTCGTACCGGATCTGGAAGCATTTTTGGAATTCTGAGCGGTCGCGCAGGAAGTTGGCGATAATTTCGTAGGTGATTTCGGTGGTGGTAAACTCGTCGAGTGTTTTTCGGAAGCTTTCAAAGCTTTCCGGTGCCATGGTGGCGTCCGGATAAACCGTATGGATATAGCCGGTATTGTTGGCCACGATGGTGATCTGTTCGTGCCGCAGGGCGCGCTGGGCCTTGGCCGTCAGGTCGGTGCCGTTGAACCACATGTTCTTGGTCACCAGCCTGCGGTTGTTGGTCAGGATGCCGTCGTTGACATTAATGAAGTTTTGCGAGTGCAGCGGCGTGGCCAGCAGGAAAATGTCCTCGAGCGGAATGTCGCAAACAATGAACAACGCGGCCGCATAAAGGGTCGAGAGCGAAACACATTCGCCGGCGCCAACGCGGTAGTTATCCTTGTACTTGAAGGCGTCCATCGCCTCCAGGGTTTCCGTCTTCCAGTACGGGATGATGCTGGACGTGTATTTATCGAGGCCGAAGTGCTTGCGGATATCGAGGGAAAAGTAGTGCTTGTCGCCTTCGTAGCCGAACAGCGCGTTGCTTTGGCTGATGGTCTTTTCGTCCATGAAAGGCGCAAACCGGGCAACCTCGGCTTCTTTGGTGGTCAGGCCCCAGGTATCCAGGTCGAGATTGAACTCATAGTTGTCGATGATAAACTGTTTCAACCGCTGGATCTTCTTGTAGGGCTTCATCTTGTCGAGCTTGCGGAACCAGTCGTGCTCCTTCCATTCCCAGATGCGCGGCGACATGATGTTGGCCAGCACCAGGCTGTAGAGCAGCTCGGGAAACACAAAGATTTCCATGTCGGAGAGGGAAATCGCTGAGGAGTATTTTTCCAGTTGTTCGGCGGGAATTTCGGGAATTTTGTTCATACGGCGGATTGTAGAGTCTTAATGCGTATTTGAAAGCAAAAGGGTGTGGGTATTTTTCATGCGCGGGACTCGGATGACACGTGCTGGGAGGGGCAAGTGGGGAATGGGTCGACCCGGCTTGATGGGAGATGGATTGCTCCAGTACGACGTTCCATCCGGCACGGTGCTGCGCGTTTACGGGGGTAGGGTTTAACCCTATGTTTCACGGTGGGTTGATCGGATAGCATGGATACCGGAAATGAAACAAGGAGGTTGGTATGTTGTGGACAATCGCAGTGATCATGACGGTGCTTTGGCTGCTCGGCCTGATCAGCAGTTACACGATGGGCGGGTTTATCCATATTCTGCTCGTACTCGCCGTGATAGTGGTGCTGCTTCAATTAATCCGGAGCCGTCGGCTTCGGGGCTAAAATCAGTCTCGCCATGTAGAATGCCAGGCAGGAGGTGTGGGTTTTTGATTGAGTCGGTTCCAGTAAAGGAACATATTTTTTTAAGCCGCTTGGGCGCATGGGAGTTCGATCAATGAAGTCTGTACCGAAAGGGCAACACGAGAAGACAACGGTTGCCGGCAAGAAAGCGCCATCCCTGGCACAGTATGACTCTTTTCCCATCGTCGGTATCGGCGCTTCAGCTGGAGGGCTGGAGGCGCTGGAGAAGTTCCTGGGAAACGTACCGCCGGGACACGGCATGGCGTTTGTCATTGTCCAGCATCTGGATCCGACGCGCAAGGGGATCATGTCGGAACTGTTGCAGCGCGCTACCGGCATGGACGTGGTCCAGGTCGAGGATGCGATGAGGGTAAAACCGGATTGTGTCTATGTCATTCCGCCAAACAAGGACATGTCGATCCTGCACGGTACACTGCACCTGCTAGAACCGACCGCGCCGCGCGGGTTGCGTCTGCCGATCGATTTCTTCCTGCGCTCGCTGGCGCAGGACCGGCAGGAGCATAGCATCGGCGTGATTCTTTCCGGCATG
>JBNLGU010000032.1:0-26906 GCA_050306215.1 Pontiella sp. | reverse complement strand
GCCTTCATGCAATGGAGCGACTGGCTCTATGCCCAAACCAACACCACCGGCAACCTGCACATGGTCCGGATGGCTAAGCTGCTTTATGATTTTCTCACCGAGGAAAAGGGAATGGATGAAAAAACCGTCGCCGAAGCGCTCTGGACCGACTACCAGCGCGGAAACCGCCCCGATGTCCCCGGCTTCCTAAAAAAGTTTGGCTTTGAAAACACGCCCAATGAGAAGACACTCCCATCTGCCCCATTGCCGAGGCAAGCGCGGCATCAACAGGATTGAAACATGATGACTGAAAACAAGAATAACGGCGGACAACTGAACCTCCTGGTTCCGACGACAGACGTGGAAACGGTTTGCGAATGGATTCGCGAAGCGTTGCATAAGGAACCGATCGAAACGTCGCAACCGCTCTCCGACGAATCGCAGATCGAAATCTATTTCGACTCGCTGCTCGAAGCGCAGATTGCGCAAAAGGCCCTGCCGCCGGAACTGAACATTCTCGCCGCCGAGGCCAAGGAATATCTGGAGCAGGACTGGACGACCTTCTGGCAGCACCATTTCAAGATTACGGAACTCGGTCACAACCTTCGCATCGTGCCGGAGTGGGAAGAAGCTCCGGCGGATGGCCGCATCAATATCATCATCAATCCTGGCCTGAGCTTCGGTACCGGCGGGCATTTCACCACCAAGTTTTGTCTCGAGGCGCTGGAAGAGGCCGTTCACACGCTTAATCCCCAAACGATGATCGACGCCGGCACCGGTAGCGGGATTCTTTCGATCGCGGCCATCAAACTCGGCATCCCCGACGTCGTGGCATTCGACTACGATCCCGTCTGCGTCGACCAGTGCAACGAAAACGCCGCGCGCAACGGCTTGGGGGGAAAGATCCACTTTTTCCAGGCGGACGTGCTCGAGCCGGGCTGGTATTCCGAGCCGGCCGATATCGTCTGCGCCAACATCCTGACCTCGGTGCTGCTCGAAGCCGCGCCGCTGATCAAGCGCGCCACGAAAAAGCGGATGCTACTCAGCGGCATCCGGGAAATCGAGGCCGACGCCGTGGCCGAAACCTTCATTCAACTGGGTTGCCGCGAAGTTTCCCGCGACGGCGACGGAAAATGGTGTGGACTGGTAATCGACGTATAGGAATCACCACGAAGAGAACGAAGTTGCTGTTGGATCCAATTCTTCATGTACTTCCGATCTTCGTGGTAAAAAAAGGCCAAGCATGAGGAAGAAACAACAAAAGAAGGATGCGCGGAAGCGAACCACACTGGATGGCGTTCTCGATATCATCACACTCGGGATTCTGTTCGCTACTGTATTCGGCTTTCTGGGTCGGCTCTGGTGGGTCTTCGATCTGTTTACGCATTTCCGGGTACAGTACATGCAACTTTGCCTCATCCCGTTTTTTGTGGCCATGTGGAAGCGGCGGAACAAATGGGCGATCGGCTTGGTACTACTGGTTTGCGTCAACTATGCCTTTGTCCTGCCGCTTTATGTCGGCAAGCCGCATCCCGTGCATGCGAAGACAGTCCGCGCCATGCTCATGAATATCAATGCGGGCAACGGAAATACCGAACAGGTGCTGGACTCGATCAAGACGTTTAACCCGGACATCCTGCTACTGGAAGAGGTGACGCCTAAATGGGCGCATGCGCTTGATGCACTTAATGTCACCTACCCCCACCGTGTCGCCGACCCTCGTCCGGATTGCTTCGGCATGATGTTGCTGAGCAAGTACCCACTCGAGCATGGAAAGGTGGCCGAGGTTGGTCCGGCTGGCGTTCCGTCGATTACCGCCGATGTATATCTTCCCCAGGGAGAGGTTTCAATCATCGGAACCCATCCGCTTCCGCCTGTGGGTAGCGAACGTTCGCATATGCGCAACCAGCAACTGGCGGAACTACCCGCCTTGGTGGCCAAACAAAAACACCCCGTCCTGTTGATCGGCGATTTGAATGTTACGCCGTGGTCGTCGCACTTCACACGACTGGCCAAGGACGCGGGACTGAAAAACAGCATGAATGGCTTCGGCCATCAACCCAGCTGGCCTAGCGAGGTCTGGTTTATGCGCATCCCGCTCGACCACATGCTCTATTCCGCCGGCATCACGATCCACAACCGCATGATCGGCCGCGATGTTGGATCGGATCATTTCCCCGTTGTCGTCGATTTTTCGCTTGATTGAATCAGGATCAATCCGCGACCACATAAAGCCGGTGCATCATGGAGTCCTGGGCCACCAATCGACCGGAAACCGGGAGGGTCATGCCGACGCGCGCATCCAGTTGGTCATATTCTTCGCGTGGATACATCACTTCGGCCACGACCTTGATCTTGGAATAGGTGCCCGCCAGTTGGCATACGGAAATGGTGGCCTTGGCTCCTTTGGTATCGGTGAAAATCGGATCGTAACTGATGCGGCTTACGCGGATCAACTCACCCGAACCGGTGATCTTGCGGCCTTTGCATTGTTCATCGAACTGCGAGGACACCAGCAGGGAACCGCCGGAATCGCCAAACAACTGCTTAGCGGTCTCAACAAGATCAAGCGGCCCTTGCTCCGGCAGATCGATCGGATCACCGGGATCCTTCAGCGCTTCAATCTCCGTCAACATTTCCTCCTCCACCATCAGCTCTTCGGGGAGAGAAACCTCGGTCAGCTCTTCGTCCGGAAACTCGGGATCATCCGGCAGGGCGGGGATCTCAGGCGGCTCGGGCACAATCGGGTTGGCGGAAGGCAACTGGTCAAACGGGATCTCGGGAGGTTCGATTTCTATGATCGGCATGCCGGAAGGCGCTGCGTCAACCTCGACTTCGGGCGCAGCAACGGCCGCCTCGTTGCGGTCGGCTTCCATCATGGTTTCGCAAAACCCGGCGAGGCGGCGAACCGTGTTCACCATGATCCCCGCATCGCTTTCCTTGCCCGACTTGTCGATTTGCGCATACGTGCCCGTTATGGTCACATTGCTGTAGGTGAAGGCCAGGTCGCGGATGGCGGACTGGATTTCGATGGATAGAAAACCGCGCACCGCATCCGGATCCGCGCCCTTGACCAGCAGGTAGTCGTCAAACGCCGGATTACCGACCTCGATATCCTGCATACCGAAAGCCTTTCCGATTCCTTGCATCATGCCCTGCCGCGTGATCTTCATGTCGACCGGCACTGGATTGCGGTATTCGATCCGGTAGCGGGTATACGTACTGGATGAATTTCCACTCCCCTTGGTGAAGGTCGAGACCTCTACGCGGTGGTCGTTGAGTGTTCCGTATATGCCGCCAGACAATCCCATGCCGCCGCCCGGCCGATAGGTCAAGTGCAGCCGTTGCGCCGCCGTTTTCCATTGCTCCTGGGTCGCCTGCCCCGACTTGACGACAAAGAAGACGATGGCACCGATTACCAAGAAAATAAAAATTCCACCCATGAAGCCCCCTGCTCTCCGGTTATGGCTTAATAAAAACCGCCTCCGTCGTTGATTAACATATCTTCCGGTATTTCAGCCAGAAAGCGAGAAGGATCGAGAAAGATCATGCCGCCGTCGCGTTGGCGGCGTACCATCGTCGAGAGCGCCCTCGCAAAACGGAGCGGCTTTGCCGCGCGAGGCTTCTTGTGGCCCAAAGCCCTTTCTTCTGGTTCTCGATATTTAATGGCCGGAAAATACATATCAGGGTTCCGCGCGGACGCGGAAAAATTTATTACTGGAATCGACCGGGAAGGTCCACGAAACGCTGTCGCCGGCATTGGTCCAGTTGTTCAGGTCGTTGGACGCTTCCATCTGAAGCGACAGGTTGGCCGTTCCGTTGGAGACCGCCAAGCCGATGTCGCCAACATGCAGATCCAGCACGGTGTTGGTGTCGTAGTATCCGTAGGCATTGGCGTTGCTTTGGACATAGGCGCCGAGAAAGGCGGTGTTGTTGATACTGGGCGAAAGGCCCTGCTCCACTTCGTAGCCGTCGTGATAGCCATCGCCGTCTGAATCGGGATCTTCCGGATCGGTTTCAAAGACCATCCGTTCCTGGGCATCGGAGAGCCGGTCGCCGTCCGTATCGACCATTTCGTACGCGCCCATATCCACCGTGCCGTTGATTATCCGGCTGAAGCCGTCGAGGTCGGGGCCGACGGCCACGCCGTTGAGTCCTGCGTCTACGCCGGGAGAGCCGTACGCAAGGCGGTAGTTGTCGTGTTTCTCATCGGCAAAGACCGGTGTATTCGTGATGTTTCCATCCACGCCCTGCGTCGCGCCCGCGTAGCAGGAGTTTACCAGCGTGCTGCCTGAGACGGTATTCCCGTACACCACACAATTGGTTAGTACAGATGAATCGACCCCCCCCGACGTTGGCGTTGGGTAAAGATGACCATTCCCAACGATGGTGCAGTTCACAGCAACAGAATTCGCAAGTCCTCCTGCTGCCGATATGAAGGCTTTGTTGTTCAGGATAAGGCAATTGTAAAGCCAACTATCAGAAACCGCGGCCGCATTAAAGCCTTCGTTGTCCTGAATAACGCAATTGAAGAGGCTTACCCCGCGAACCAATGAGTCGCCGGGGCTTTCGCTTCTGCAATCTCGAATGACGCAGTTGGATACAATATTCTCCGAGGGATCATTCACTCCGATAACGGCATGGTCACTGGCGTCTATTATGGACACGCCCTCCAGTTTGGCCAGCCCCTCCATGGCAAAACCGCTAAGCGTGTGTGAATTGCCATCAAAAATCGTTACGTCTGGCCCATTCACGCTCTTGATCGTCACCATTTCGGGAATAGTGAGCTGCGACAACCCCGTCTCTGCATAATATGGATCCAAAAAGAATGTGCCGTTGCCCACCAGCACGGTATCGCCTGCCTTTGCCTCGAGGAGAGCATAAACGAGGTCATCCGCTGCCGATGCCCAGCTGGTGTACGGGGCTGTACGGTTGCCAGCTTTTGATACATAAATCGTTTTCGGATTCGGATTGCTGGTTGCCAGGACCTCTTGCCGTTCCAATGGGCGGTTATAGAAGCGCAACTCCTTCAATGCGCCCTTCAGATAGCCATCCACGCTCCACGCCGAGCGCCCGATGTAGTTATTGGTTCGCACGACCACATTCGGCAGAGATGCGGTGTAGCTTATGTTGAGATCCAATCCGTCTCGATAGACTGAAACGGCTCCGTTCGTATCATGAATCAGTGCAACATGGACCCATTGGCTCTGCTCATAGAAGTCTGCCCGGGTCAGTGCCGGCGTATTCAATACGGCATAATTCAGTGAATTGGTGAGTCCTAGATGGCTTAAGATGATGTTATTGTTAGCCGGTCCGAGGCTGAAATCAAACACGCGGGAATAGTTCTCATCGAACGAATCATAGCGCACCCAGCCCGTGAAACTGAAACCATTGGTGAAGTTGTCGAACCCATCCGGCAGATCGATCCACGCATTGGTGGTCCCATCAAAGACGGCCGTGCCGTTGGTGAAGGTCACGCCCGACATCACGGTTCCATCCATGCCGTTGCCCGAAGCATCCACGGCGTTGGTCGTTAACGGATAATAGGCAATCAAACCCTGATTCAGATCATATGCCCTTGCAACCCCGCACATGACGAAAACGACAGACCATACAGCCCCCATCCATCCAAACCTCTTTTTCATGCATGCTCCTTTAAGTTTATGGTTTTCTCGCATCCAGCCCGGCCGCTCAATGCAACGACAGCCGTCTGCCTCCGCCCTAAAAAAATCCGCCGTCGTTTTGCAATAGATCCTCGGGAATCTCCGCAAGGAAGCGAGAGGGATCGAGGAAGATCATGCCGCCGTCGCGCTGGCGTCGGACCATTGGCGAACAGAGGAACAGCTCGTCCTCGGCGCGGGTGACGGCGACGTAGAAAAGGCGGCGCTCTTCGGCATCGCCCGATTCCTCGATCGACTTTTTGCTCGGGAACATGTCTTCGTTCACGAACAAGATGAAGACGGCCTTCCACTCCAATCCCTTGGCTTGGTGGACCGTGCTCAATCGTAGCGAATCGCGGTTTTCTTCGTCCGACGGCGCATTTCCGCCGTCTGCATCGAGGTTGGTGAGTAGCGCGATTTCGGAGAGGAACGCTTCGGTGGAGTCGAACTTGACGGTAAAGTCGATGAGCCCGTCTAGATCCTCTTGCCGGAATTTATGGTTGTCAAAATTCTCGACCATGTATTCCTTGTAGAAGGCCTTGTTGAACCGGAAGATCATTTCTCCGGGATCGTTCTGCAGGTCCTCCTCACGATAGGCCAGAAAGACGGGTTTGATCTGCTCCCACCCGTCGCGCGCGGCGGCGGGTAGCGCGGCGAGCAGTTCTTCGTGCGTCTCTGGGCGCTGCAGGTTTACCCGCCCGCCGAACTTTTTGAAAATCTTCTGCACCGTCTTGGCGCCCACCTTCGGCAGCATTTCCATCAGACGGGCGAAGGCCAGTCCGTTGGATGGATTGACGAGCAGCTGGAGCACGGTCAGCACATCCTTGACGTGCGCCTGCTCGAAGAAACGGACGCCGGACGTAACGATGTAGGGCATCTGCGCGCGCGCCAGTTCCATCTGCAGTTCCATGGCGTGGAAGTGCGAGCGGTAGAGCACGCAGATTTCGGAATACGGGATGCCTCGCCGATGCAGTTCCTGCGCTTTTCCGATCACATACCGCGCCTGCACCGATCCGTCACGTACCTTGACCAACTTCGGCAACGTGTTGCTCGCGCGCACCGCCTTCAGTTCCTTCTGGAACTGCTCCGGATTGCCGGCGATCACCTCGTTGGCCACCTCCAGGATTTCCGGCGTGCTGCGGTAGTTGATTTGCAACTTGAAGGTCTGGGCGCCGGGATAGGATTTTTCGAAGTCGAGGAAGTTGCGGAAGTCCGCTCCGCGCCAGGAATAGATGCTCTGGAAATCGTCGCCCACCACCATGATGTTTCCGTGGGATTTGACCAGCATGTGCACCAGCTCGGCCTGGATGGCGTTGGTGTCCTGGTATTCGTCGACGAGGACATACTTGAACTCGTCCTGATAGAAGGAGCGGATGCGTTCGTTTTCCACAAGTAGCTTGTGGGCATAAACAAGCAGATCATCGAAATCCATCGCATTTTGCTCGCGCTTCTTTTCCTGATAGCGCGAATGCACCTTGAGCACCTGGTCGGCATCAACCTCGGAATGTTCGAACTGGTCGTCGACCGCGGCGGACAAATCGCCCATGCGACCGCTCACCACGCCAAAGATGCTGAGCAGCACCTCCGGCTTCGGGAAATGCTTCTTTTCCACCCCGATCTCCTCGGAACAGGCCCGCACCATCTTCTTGGCGTCGTCTGCATCGAGAATCGTGTAGTCCTTGCCGAACCCCAGCACATCGGCATGCGAACGAAGGAGGCGGTTGGCAAACGAGTGGAAGGTGCCGCTGTAGCCGCTATTGAACCGGCGTTGCACCAAGGTCTCGGCGCGGGTCAGCATTTCCTTGGCGGCCTTGTTCGTAAAGGTCAGCAGCAGGACCTCCCACGGCTGGACATTTTTTTCGGTGGCCAGATAGGCAAGACGATAAATCAGGGTGCGCGTTTTGCCCGTTCCGGCGGCGGCCACCACCAGCGCAGGCCCATCCGGAGCCGTCACCGCGGCATACTGTTCTTCGTTGAGTTCTTCTCGAAAATTCATAACGGCGCAGACTAGCGGAATGTGGACGGCTCTTCCAGCTTCGTTGCGGAGGAATGGGAGTGAAGAAAATCTGTAGCAGCCCGCCCGGCAGTCGAGCCCTGACCTAATAAAAAAGGCCCGCCGAAACGGACCTTGTTCACACCAATCAGGGCATTGATTTACGTGCGGGAATGGCGGCGACGCACAACCAGAAAGACGACCCCGAAGAAGCCGAGCAGACTAATCGTCGACGGTTCAGGAATGTTGGTGATAACCACGTTGTCGACATAACCGTCCACGCGGTCGCCATGTCCGTCGCCGTACATGCCGCGGCCAACCGTCCAGCCATATTTCGGTCCGCTTGCACCTTCTACTTCACCGGCCTGCAAAGCAACCAGGGAGGAATCCGCGGCACCGCTTATATCCAAGGTGCCTTCCAAGGCACCGTTTACATAGAGGCTCAGGGTATTTCCATCGCTGGTAGCTCTCACATTGTACCATGTAGTTGCGGATGGCAGGGTCGTGCTGTCCAGAAGAAAACGGTCTCCGGACGTCGTCGCAAAGTTAATTCGGAAGGCGCCGGTATCGCCCGCCTTCTGCAGGTAGAGAGCCGCAGCATTTGCGTCACCGCCTACACCGATCCCATCCTTGCCGACGATGGTCTGATAGGCAGCGGTGCTATTGAAGTACACGTCCGCCTCGATCGACCACATGGCCAAGGCTCCGACACCACTTCCGCCCATTTGCAAGTCGCCGTCGGTCTGGGTTCCACCGAAGGCTCCGGTTCTGTATCCAGCCAGCGAGGTATTGCCTCCGATATTCTGCGCCACGCCATAACCACCATTGAAGTAGTTGTAAAGGTGGTTTCCATTGCCCGAGGTGTCATCAATGTAATCACCGTCATTGATTGTGACGAGATCGTTGGCGGTCAGGGTTTGTCCATTCGTGGCGGCAACACCATTGATGCTCTCGTAATCCCAGCTTGCGATCACTGCGGCATGCGATGCAACAGACATGGCTGTTACCAGCCCCATTACTGCTATTTTTTTCATGTTTTCTCCTTTTTTCAATTGCTCCGGCCCTAATTGCCTTCACAACATACTTGAACCAGAACGTTCGACATAATACCGCACGATGACTTGAACCGCAAGTCGATTATTCGCTTAAGCCGTTAATTACAGGCGGGATATAAAATCAGAAGTAAAACCTTGCTACATGACTGCGATTTAGCCGGACATCTTTTTTTCCGATCACGGCCAAAAGGAATAGCCTCAGAGTCATTCCATTGGTGCGCAATCGAATAACCGGCCTCCAATTCCGTTGTAAACCATTGGCAACATGCAGGAAGGACGTCAGAAAATCCTGCCACCGGGATGTACTGCGCTTAATCTGATTCTGATTTGCGTGAACAGGAGGGACAACGTCGTCGTTATCCGTGACGGACGGCGGATCGGTTACCTCGGAGATGGCGACTTCCCCGGTCGAAGCAACCGGGGCCGATCGCGGATCCTTTTATTTCACGAGGCGGTAGAAGGCCTTGTCACTGGGTAGGAGCAGGGATACGGACAATCCATTGGTCGAGCTTTGGAGCGTGTTGGTGACCGGCGCCCAAACCGTCCTGGCATTCAATGCTGCGGCCTGCTCCAGCAAACCCACGGTGTTGCCCGGCCAACGAAGCGTTAGCTTCGGATCGGTGACGGATATATCAATGTTCGGCGATTCATTCACCAGCACGTCCGGACCCGCCAGATAATGGCCGTAGATAGTGTACCAAGGCAAAGCCTAAGAGTGGATACGGACCTCGTCATATTCCCCGTTGACCATATCGAGCGAACCGGTCGAACCGGCCGGCTCGCTCGCCGGATTGAAGGGTTGCCCGGCGACTCCATCCTCCAAATCCCAATATGCAACGGTGGAGGCCTGTGTCCTGGGAGCCAGGACAGATAACAAAAGCATGCTTTGCGGTCTATATAACGATTTTCTCGTTTGGGACTGAAGGGTCGGAAATAGGATACTGACCGACCCTGCTTTCTACAAAGAAATAGCCCACTCCCCCTAAGGGTAATGGGCTATTCTAATGTATTGGCGGCAATATTACCACCAACTGGCTAAGCCTAACCTGAGTTAGATCATGAACCGGCGGCGGGCAAACAACAGGCCAGCTCCAGCAATACCGACCAGACCAATCGTAGCCGGTTCCGGGATGTTGGTGATGGTAACGTTGTCAATGTAGCCGTCAAGCTTGTCGCCATGAGAGTTGCCGTACATGCCGCGGCCAACCGACCATTGATAGGCGCCGTCGTTTCCTGTACCGGCCGTGAACGCAATCATGGATGAGTCGGCGGAACCGCTGATATCCAGGCTTCCCTGCGCAACACCGTTGATATAAAGGCTCACCGTACTTCCATCACTGACCGCTTGCAGGTTATACCAAGTGTCTGCTGTATCAAGCAAATCAGTTGAATCCAGAACCCAGCGGTTGTCAGCCGAATCCACAAAGTTGATGCGTAAATGGTTGTCAAAAGTCTTTTGGAAATACATATTGCCTGCGTTCGTATCACCACCATTATTTCCTCCGCCACCAATGCCGTCCATGCCTACGACGGTCCGCCAGTTGCCAATATCGCTTGCTGCGAAGACAACGTCGGCTGAGATCGACCATTGGGCCAACGCGCCAACCGCACTACCGCCCAGCATCAGATCGCCGCCGCCAGCATTGGCAGCGTCCGTGTGGAGACCATCCCAAGATGTCGTCTTATCGGCAGACAGGGAGGTGTTTCCGAACACGTTCGCAACCGCGCTATAACCAGCACCTGAATAGGCGTAAAGAACATTTCCATTACCAGAAGCATCATCGAAATAACCACCATTCATTGCTTGTCCATCCGTGGCGGCAGCACCATTGATGCTTTCAAAATCCCAGCTCGCTATCACGGCGGCATGAGATGCAACAGACATGGCTGTTACCAGCCCCATTACTGTTATTTTTTTCATGTTTTCTCCTTTTTCTCTATTGCTACGACCTATTCCCCATCAGGGCATACTTAAGCCATAACGTACTATATGTATCGCAGGATGATTTCGATTGCAAGTAGATTATTCACCTAAACTATTAATTACAGCCGAGATATAAATCAGGGGGAAAACCCTGTACATGATTGTAATTTACCCGGATATCCTTTTTCTCCGATTCCTGACCAATAGGAATGACCTCAGAGTTGCTTCATTGGTGCGCGCCTCCATTCCGTTGTAAACCACAGGGAAAACGCAGGACGGGCGTTAGAAAACCTGTCACCGTCGATCTGCTACGCTCAATCTGATTCTGGTTTGCGTGAACTGGAGGGACAACGTCGTCGTTATCCGTGACGGGTGGTTGATCGACTTTACCCTAAGGATGGCGATTTCCCCCGGCCGAAGCAGCCGGGGCCGATCGCGGACTCTTTTATTTCACGAGGCGATAGAAGGCCTTGTCGCCGGGCAGGGGCAGCGTTACGGACAATCCATTGGTCGAGTTTTGCACCATGTTGGTCACTGGGGTCCAGACTGTGCTGGCGCTCAATGCCTCGGCCTGTTCCAGCCAGCCCACGGTGTTGCCGGGCCAGCGAAGGGAAACGTTGGGATTGCCAACCGTGATATCGATGTTCGGGGATTCGTTCACCAGCACATCCGGACCGGCCAGATAGTGCCCGTAGATGTCGTACCAAGAAAGTGCACTGGAATAGATGCGCACTTCGTCGTATTCCACGTTGGCATTGGAGTCGCCGCTCCATTGCGAGCGCCCAAGCCAGTTGTTGACATCATCGAGGTTCTGCAACCGGAAAGGCACATCGCGCCAACCAATCTCATAGCCGTCGCGATAGAGCGTCATACGTCCGCCCGATGCGCCGAAGAAACCCACACCGTCCTCGAAGGTGAAGACATAGTGATAGCGGGTGCCCACGGTCGTATCCAGGCAGGTTCCCGAAACAGCATCCTTGTAGATATCGTTGTAGTTGCGCATCGCACAATCCTGCTTGCTGATGTTCGAGCCGACGTTGAGCGTCCAGTACATCGCGTTTTGGGCCGAAGTGCCGCCGGATGCCGGCCCGGTCCATTCGCCGGCAACGCCATCACCCGCCTCAACCGTACGCCCGAACGAGAAGAGCCGCTGCCAGTTTTTCGAAGCGGCTGGCGTTGCCCAGATTTCCACCGTCACATTGGTGAGCGATGAAATGATACCATTGGGCAAGTCGAGATAGGCCGCATCGCCTGTTGCGGTCGTATCGCCGGGCAGCAGCAATCCCGAGCCGGTGAATTCCGCACGGTTGCCGTTCACCACGGCTTCCGCACCGGAAACCGAATCCGTGATCATCGTGCCCGACGAAACGGATCCCGCGGCGTCATCGAACGACCAGCGATAAACCAACGACGACAGATTGGTCACATTATCCTGCATCGGTTCGATAAAGGCTCCCAAAGCCGACAGCGGCGCTGCAAATACCGTACAGTGGTGTGGCGGGCCGCCATCGTATCCGTAGTCGGGAACATCGGCCTTGGCCGGCAGGTCGGTCTGAGCCGACACTTCCGTCCAGTTGGTGGTGTCCGACGAAATAGCCATTCGAAAAACATCGTCACTCAGTCCGGCATAGTAGTCGGCATACAGATGCCATGTATCACCGATCTTGATCAAGGCCGGCCCTTCGCGCGGGGAGCCCATGGCACCACTGGAACGGGTAGTCCACGGGCCGTACGGCGTGGGCCCGTCCACGATCCAGGCGGTTCCGTTTTGCGCAGTCGCCATGATGTAGTGATCGGCGGTGACCTTGGCGATAAAGCCGTCGATCACCGTCGTGTTATCCGGCTTCCGGTACAGATCGCGCGGGGCGGTCCACGTGTCAAAGTCGGTGGTCGTGGTATATTGGATATGGAGCGTATCGCCTCCAACTCCCGACGAGAAGGCAACCATATAGCAATTGGAGAAGACATCGTCATAGTATATTTCCGGCGCCCAGGTGTGGTCGATGGATTGGGGCTCGTTTTCCCAAATCTGCACCAGCTTCACGTTCGACCAATGGACAAGATCCGGTGATTCCGCATAACCAAAGGACCTGGAGTTGATATCCGAAGTAAAGACCAGATGGAACAATCCGTCGGGCCCGTAGAGAATGGACGGGTCGCGTACGAGGTTTGCGTAGCCGTCCGAATTGTCGGCGTCGTCGCCCGGAAACTCCGGCGGAACAAATACAGGATGCCCGTCGTTCAACGGGCTGAAGTCGTAGCCGTTGGTACTCCAGCTAATGAATACCCCGCTACTGCCTCCCGCAGGATAGTAGCCTTCGTGATAGCACATGAGATACACCGTATCGTTCGTTACGCCGGATAGCGCGCCGCCGACCTGGTTGGTCACAGGACCTGGCGGGGGAACAATCACAATGTCGGTGGACGGGAAGGTCGTGTCGACCCCTGACGTCATATAGAGGTTATCAATGTGGACCGTGGAGCTTTGGTTCTGCGAAATGGCAAACGCCTCTAGGTTGACGGGAGCGGTTACGCGTCCAAAGGTAAGCCCAGAAAGGGCCGGAGTGCTGTTCGTGGTGCCCGTGGACCAATACACGTCGAACTGCTTGGCATTGTTGTCCACGACCAGCCATACATTGTACCATTGGCCGGTATTGATGGATCCTATCACCATGTCCCCGGTATTTTCTCCATGAGCCTTGAACTGACCCCCGGCAATAAACGGCATGACCGAGTAGTCCTGCCATGCATTGGATTCGTCCACCGTATTGGTATTTTCTACCAGACCCAACATGCAGTCGTAACTGTCTCCTTCCGTCATGAACTGGAAGAAGTAGGTCGCGGTCTCGCCGTCGGCGAGACTGAAGTCGCTCGAAAAATTGTTTTTCAGATCGGTTTCGGCACCGCGCCAGCTCCCTCCATAGACCGCCAGTGACTGGCCCCCGGGGATCGAGTCATCGTAAACATGCGCGTTAGGAGTTCCTTCGGGAATACCGGCCCATACATCGTGGCCGATCCCTGAGTCGTATGTAATTCCGTCCGCAAGGGCCGTGTTCGAGCTGTTGTCGTAGCTTTCAAAATCATCGATGAGCGTCCAGGCCGCCTGCGACCCCGCCGCCAGGCCCAAGGCCAGTATTCCAGTCAAGAACATCTTCATTGCATCGCCTTCATTCTGGGTTCCTCCATGGACCTGACCAAACGGAATGGCCGGAGGTATATGGTTTTTAGATTCCGGGAATCCGCAACGTCACCTGCTCGCCTGTTACGGATAAATTAAATAGACCATTTTAAATAGCACTTCATAAGTTAAGAAGCAACCTATTATTTTAACATAACCGCCACCTCGCGCCCGCCGAATATCGACATAAGCAATTGAATACAAACCACTAAACAAAGATGGCCACCGCCTTGCGGTAAACATGAAGGCTTACTGGCGGACGTTTTGATTTTTCCCCAGCCCCTTCGGGAAATACGCACATCAAATGCACAGAAAACCAAGAATACGGGGTTTGATGGATGGGCGGGAAAAAGTGGAGCCAATGATCGGATTCGAACCGATGACCTGCTCATTACGAATGAGCTGCTCTACCAGCTGAGCTACATTGGCGTCGTAGAAGAGGGAACGTGTTTACGAAAATGCGCCCAGCGGGTCAACCTGCATTTGACTCATTTTTATGCGGCCCAAACAGCCTACTTAATGGCGGATAGCTGATTGAGCTGAAGATTCAGGTCCTGCCACAGTGTCGGGGTTGCAAACTGGGGGTATTCACCGCCTTGGTCGGACATTTCCAGCACCGTAATCCAGTCCGAGCCTTCAATGCCGATGGCTTCGAGCCGGAAATCATCAAGCACCCGGCGAGACGCCAGGGTAATCTGCTTGCACTCGGCAATGGCCTGGATGACCTTGCGCTTGCCGAGCCGCTCCATCTTGACGCTAAAATCCGCCTTTTCAATCGAGGCCAGTTCGTTGCCCTTGTCATCGAGCCACATCACCTTGGTGTTTCTTAGTTTGAGCTGGGTTTTGCTGTTAATGGCGTACGGGGGGAAAACCGGCAGGGAACCATCGTCTTCCCGCTGCAACGGGTTCAGTCCCATGACCGCTCCCAACCGGCACCCTATGCCGTTCAGCACCAGAGGTTCCCAGTTGCCGGAGGTCGGGACCCGCCGAAACCGGACTTCAGCATCCTTCAGACTGATCCGCCGGACGAACGGTTTGTTTTTCGACAGAAAGGAGAACCAGTTGAACGAAAGCTTTGCGTCAGGCATCTCGGTCCCTTGGATGAGCAAACCCTTGAGGCGCATTCCCAACAAGGGGGTCATGCCGCACTGCTTCAGCGAAACCGGCAATCCGGTGCCATTAGAGACCTTATCGGCCACCAAGGCGCGAACGCCCTCGGTCCGGGAAAGGATGTGGGCCCCAATATAGAGAATCAGCAAGACCAGGCTGGCCGTAATCACGCGGCGCTTCCATGCCGCCACCCTCCCCTTGCCTGCCTTGTTTTTAGCCATTCGCCAGTTCCTTCGAGCGGGATTGCGCCGCCAGCAACGCTGCAATAACCGCATCCTTGACCCCGCGTTCCTCCATCGTGGTAATGGCCGCGTGGGTGGTACCACCCTTGGAAGTTACTTTTCTTCTCAGCTCGCCCGCATTCTCGCCCGTTTCCTGCATAAGCTTGGCCGCGCCAATAACGGTCGCCAATGCCAAGTCGCGCGAAATCCCCATTTCCAACCCCATCTGCTCCGCCGCCGCCAACATGCCTTCGAGCAGATAGAAGACATAAGCCGGTCCACTGCCGCTCAGCGCGGTTACCGCGTCGAGCTCCTCCTCCAAGACCCGGACCGCCAGACCAACGGCACCCATCAGTTTTTCAGCGATGGCCAAGTCGGCTTCCGTCGCAAACTCGCCGGCGGCAACGCCAGCGGCACCCTCGCCCACCAACGCCGGGGTATTCGGCATCACCCGCACCACGCGAATTGGCTTGCCGCCCGCAATTTTCTTCGAGGGAATGCCGGCCATGATGCTGACCACCACGGCGTCCGCCTTCAGCGCACCTTCGATTGCCGGCCACACTGAAGGAAAGACCTGCGGCTTGACGGAAAGCACGATGGCATCCGCCTGCGCCACGGCCGCCGCATTGTCCGTCGAACTGGAAACGCCATAGGTGCTTTCAAAATGCTTCAGGCGTTCTTCCGAAATATCCGTTACGCAAACGTCGGCGGCAGCCACCACCCGCTGCTTAACAATGCCCGCAACGATGGCTTCCGCCATGTTGCCCGCTCCAATAAAGACAATCTTCATAATCCTCCAAGCCCTATGTATGTCATCTAAACACACCGATCGTGGTGTTTGGATGATATACTTTCTATCGTTTACCAAACAGATCGGTTCCAATGCGCACCCAGGTGCTACCTTCTTGGATGGCGACCTCGAGATCGTGCGACATCCCCATGGAAAGCTCCGGAAGCGGCGTGCCGGTTTCCTCCTGAACGCGGTCGCGCAACTCGCGCAACGCAACAAAATGTGTCCTCGCCTTTTCCGGATCGGATGTGAACGGCGGAATCGTCATCAGCCCATGGACCTCCACCTTCGTCATTTGATTAGCGGCTTCGATTGCTCCGGCCACTTCAGTCGGTCGCAGGCCGGATTTCGAGGCTTCGCCGGACACATTAACCTGCAACAAAACCGGCAGCGAGGTATCCGCATGGGCATCGAGGACCTGCAGCAGTTTCAGAGAGTCGACCGAATGAATCATGTTGAACAAGTTGGCAGCAATCTTTGCCTTATTGCTCTGCAGGTGGCCGATCAGATGCCATTCCAGCCCGGACGGGAACATCGGAATCTTGGCCTGTGCTTCCTGCACCTTGTTTTCGCCGAAGAGCCTCAAGCCGCAGTCTACGGCTTCGCGCACCAGTTCCGGCGGCTTGGTCTTCGATACCGCCAACAACGCCACGCTATCGCGCGTCCGACCGGCGCTCGAGCACGCCGCAGCAATGCGTTCCTCCACTATCTCCAACCGCTCCGAAAAAGTTTCACTCATGCCCTGTTTCCCCAAATCTGTTCAATGACATTGTTAACCATAGACTCTATTTGCATAGAAGATAAAATACATGAATTCATTTGAACCTGTTTGGTCCTCCTTCTATCCTCCGAATTGTGTACGGAGGGATGAACCTTCCACTCGAAAGTCGGTTAACCGGTAACAAGGAGAGATCAATATGAAGAAGTCATTGGTTATTGCATTGGGCACCATGGTGGCCCTGAGCTCGTTCGCAGGAAGCAAACCTTTTCAAGCAAGCCTGACACCGGATATTGCACTTCAAGACCGCAACACCACCATTGAAGGCGTGTCCATCGGCCTGTGGAATGAAAACCCCGGCACGCAATGGCAGATCGGCGTGGTCAATGGAGCGACAGGCAACAGCAAAGGTCTTCAGTGGGGCCTCTTCCTTCCGACCATCTTCAACTACGCAGATAACTACACCGGCGCTCAACTGGGCCTGGTAAACTACGCATCGGGTGAATTTACCGGACTGCAATGGGGTGCCGTGAACTATGCAAAATCGCTGACCGGCGTGCAGCTCGGTATAGGCAACTGCGCTGGAGCGGTGGATGGCGGCTTCCAATGGGGCTTGGTAAACTATGCCGAATCCGCAAACAACCTGCTGCAGCTCGGATTGGTAAACATCATTAGTGACAATGAATGGTTCAGTGACCTTCCTAATGATCTGGCCAAGGGTTTCGTAATCGTCAACTGGAGCTTTGGCGACTAACACGCTTCCCCTAGATCAGTCAACGATACAAGCCGCGGCCCTACAACGCCGCGGCTTATTTGCGTTCTGCGCCAGACCATATTGCAGCCGTTCTTCTTGAATCGCCCAACATGCATACGCTAGCCTGCAGGCTATGAAAAACGTAATCCTGACGATGCTCGCCCTATGCGCAACGTGGGTGGCTCACTCCGCGAAAGCCGGCGAGGAAGTTGACCGGTTGCTCGGCGAATATTCCAAGATCGAAACCGTCACCTGCCAGATCCGCCGCACCAAAGAGGGCGATCTGGGTAAAATGAAGTTCCTCAGCCGGGTTTACTGGACCAACCAGAGCCAGCTTCATTCCGAGGGAATTTCGCCCCTGAAACGCAGAACCATTGTGGATGGCCAACAGCTTTGGCAATATGTACAAGGTGATCCGAAGGGCTTTTCGCGGCCGATCGGGGAGCTTTCGGAACAGATGCGGATATCCCTTGAAATGGTGCCCGGCACCCCCATGGACCAACTGCTCCGCCTGAAAGACCTGGACGAAACCGCCTTGGCGGACGACGCGCAACCCGCCAAGCGGATCGGCATCAAAACAGACAACCAGTATGTCCTGTTGCGGTTCGACCAGCAAAACCGGCTAACCGGTATGGATTTCTTCAAGACCGAGGCCATGGAGGAAAAAACGGTGAGCTATGCGTACAGCGATTTCCTTGAGGCGGTACCGGGCACGTGGGTGCCGCTGACCCATGAAGTGGCGGCCCGCAACGACGGCTCGGAATTCCGCGAAACCATTAAGGTCGACCGGTTTATCGCCAACGAACCCATTGCTGAATCTCTTTTCATACCGTCCAGTTTCTTTGACAAGAACATTGACTTTGTGGATGATTTCGCAAAAATCTTTCCCGAGTAACAGGGGATACACCGACTGAGGTATCCAAAATAGTAAAGGAGATGGAGTATGAAGAAAATTATTGCAGGTCTGCTGGTTGCAACCTTCATGATGGCATCCATTGCACCCACGCCGGCACAAGCCGCCAAAGGTGAAGGCCGCGGTGGCGTAATGGGCTTCATTGCCGGATGCTGCTTCGGTGTCCGTGCCGGTTCTGACTACAACGACGGCAAAGAAATCCACTGGCGCGAATGGGTCATGCTGGTTCCCTACGTGAACATCGTGTTCATGATCTGGAACGGTGTTGACGGCGCCAATGGTGTGACTCGTGCAGACTATGCCGAGCAGTATGGATCGACCTACTATTAATCGATTCCCATTCATGCCGAGAAAGAACATTCCAGCGATCCTTTTCGCGGGAATGTTCTTTTTTTCTGCCCCCGGCTTCTGCGACCGTCTGGCCCTGGCCGAAGACCTGTTCCGGAAAGAGGAATGGGAGCTGTGCCACCGGGAATGCAGGCGCGCCCTGCTGGACGGTGTCCAGCCCGCCGAGCGGTTCGCCCTGCTCTCCGCAACATCGTCCGTGAGGACGGGCGCGACGCCAGAGCAAGCCATCCCGCTTTACCAAGCCATCATTGCTGCAAACCGCGATCCGCAGGTCACTGCAATCGCCTCCTACGAGCTAGGCCGCCAACAATGGCAACTCGACCAGCCAGCCGAAGCTTTCGACTCATTCGCTACCGCCTTCAACAACACCACCAACAGCAGCCTGTTCCTGCACTCCGCCTGCTCTCTTTTCCTGCTCATGAAAGAACACCCGGAACTGCAGGAAGGCCACGAGGCGCTCGTCAGCCAGATCAACACCTCCCGCGACCGCTGGTTCGGCGCCCTCTTTTCGCAATGCGCGAAACCGACCGTAAGCCCGGCAAACGCGAATGCGCCGGGTTGGTTCATCCGCTTCTACCGCAGCCAGGTCAGCCCGGCCATCGGCGACCGCTGCAACCTAGAACCGAGCTGCTCGGAATACTACCGCCAAGCCAAGGTCAAGCATGGATGGCTGGCCATCCCGATGATCGGCGACCGTTTCTTCCGCGAACCCGAGGCAAACAATCTAAAACGCGAGCCGCTGGTGATGGAAGACGGCCACATCCGCTATCGCGACCCTGTTGAATACCACGACTTTTGGATGAATAAATGAAAAATATACTGATCCTGCTGATGGCCGTTCTGATGAACTGCGCTGCCCTTGCAGACAACACTACGTTTACACTCGCCCGCGAATTACTGTCCGAAGGGCAGTATCCATTGGCGGCAGTCGAATTCCGCCGATTTGCCATGGATGCAGAAGCATCCAGCGAGGAAAGCGCCGCTTACCTGTACGCTGGCTACGCCTATCTCCAGACCCGGCAGAACCAGTCGACCATGGAGATGCTCGACCGGGCGGAATCGGCCGACGCCACATCGCAATACACCTCCGTTATCACCTTCCTGAATGCCGAAAATGCTTTTCAGTCGAAGGACACCGACACCGCCTTGTATTTCTACGACCTGCTCGCGGATGACTCCGAAGCCGCCGACAAGCAACGCTTCGCCCTGCGCCGGACAGCAACCATACACCTGTCCGATGGCGACCTTGCAGCGGCACGGGAACAAATCGTTCGCCTAGGCGATAACGCATCGCTCGCCGCTTTGGATGCCTATGCTGCAGGCGCAGACAAAAAACCGTTGGTGGGAGGATTGCTTGGACTCATTCCCGGGGCGGGGTACTGGTATTCCGGCGAAACCGCCAACGGCTTCCGCAGCCTGATCCTCAACAGCCTCTTTATGTATGGCATGGTGGATACCGCCCAGGATGACGAATGGGGCGCATTTGCGATCATCACCTTTTTCGAGATCACATGGTATTCGGGCAGTATTTACGGAGGCATCGACGCCGCGCACCGCTACAACCAGGAGCGGCTCGACAGCACCATAAACCAGATCGAAGGCGGTATGGCCTACCAGCCGGCCTCCGGCATTACCCTTCCCATCTTCAAACTGGACTTTGAATTCTGATGAGCAGCCTCACCCGGCGGTTCAAGGCGCATGCCGCATGGCTTCCCCTCCTGGTATTGGCTCCGGTGCTGCACGCCGCGCCCCGTTTTCCGGTCGGCGAGGAGGCGCGCTACAAGATCCGCTGGGGCCTGATTACCTGCGGCACCTCCACCTTTCGATGCGAGGAGGTGGACTGGAACGGCAGGCCAATGGTTCGCGTCCGCGTGCAGGCCAAAAGCAACTGGTTGGTGTCCACCCTCTATCCGGTTGACGACACCGTCGACTGCTATATAGATCCGGAGACCGGGCAATCGGTGCGCGTCGAGAAAAACACCTCCGAGGGGGATAAAACCTGCAAGGATGTCCTAGAGATTGACCGGGAAAATAACGTGGCCCGGTGGACCAGCGAGAGCGACAACATCACCACCAACTATCCCATCGAGGCCGGCGCGTGCGATGCGCTCTCCTTCCTGTATGAATTCCGCAAGCACCGGATCGAACAGGGAAGCGAACTGGACTTCAACATCGTGGTGGATACCGCCCTGCAGGGCATAACGATCCGGGCCGGCAAGACCGACACCAAGGAAATCGAGAACATCGGCAAGATCAAATGCCGCCGCTACACGGTGGAGCCCAAACGCGATGATCTGTTCGTGCGCAAAATTCCCAAGGAAATGTGGCTCGCGGAGAACGACCACCGGATCCTGGTCCGAATGGACCTGCAAGTCCCCGTAGGGCGCGCCCGTATCATTCTCGACGATTACACGCCGCCGACACCGACCGGTACGGACGGCGATTAAGCATCCCGCCACTTTGGATTGTAAAAACGTCCCGCCTCGCTATGCTTGTTCCCTTTTAGTAATTGGAGATCCGCTATGAAAAGATTCCTGTTGGTTGTATGTGCATCCTTCGCCCTGACCTCGGCCTTCGCCGAAAGCAAACCGTTTCAGCTCAGCCTGACGCCCGAGATTGCAACCCAGCCTCGCTTCATGCTGATTGAAGGGCTGTGCCTGAACATCTGGGGAGAAAACCAACAACGGGCCATTGCACTCGGACTCGTCAACGGTTCGGTCGGCGATAGCGTCGGCGTGTCGCTGGGCGCCCTGAACTATGCGGAAAACTACATGGGCGTGCACCTTGGGCTGATCAACTACACCAGCGGAAAATTTGGCGGCGCCCAGGCGGGGTGGCTCGCCGGCTTCAGCGCCATCAACTATGCCGGCTCGCTGACCGGTGTGCAGCTGGGGCTCGTCAACTATGCCGAAACCGCCGAAAACGGCATCCAGATCGGGATCATCAACATCATGAACGAAACCGAGCAATGGTTTGACCATTTTCCGGAAGAGGTGGCGCCCGGCATGATCCTGCTCAACTGGCGCATGTAGGGCGTGGTGCCTAGCGGCGCCGACGCGGCGCGCAGAGCCGGGCAATCAAGGTTTCCATCATCAGGTCGTGCGGAATCGACCCCTCTGAAAGCATTCGTTCGTGCGTGTCCACGATCAGCTTCTTGCGGGCGGCCAGGTACTTCACGGAATAGGGCGCGGCCTGGTTGGCGATCTTCGTGGCACGGAACCAGTGCATCTTGCGCGGATCATCGGGCATGACGGAAAAATAGTCGTCCAGCTCCGGATCATTCATCCACTGGATGCGGTTGCCGTTCATCCGCAACCAGCCGGCATCCATGTATTCCCGGAAGCGCAGCAGGTTCTGGAACAGGTTTTCAATCTGGATTACCAGGCCAATGGCCGTTTGCTTCTGGAAAAGCAACTGCCGGAAAACGCGGATGGCATCGCCTAGCCGGCCATCGGCCACCGCATCGGTCAGGTCCCAGTTCAACGCTTCGCCGGACGCAGAGGTCATCAGTTGCACGTCCGCCTTGGAGATGGTCTTGTCGCTTCCCTTGTAAAGAACCATCTTTTCGACTTCGTTCATAATCTGACGGGTCTCAAAGCCGGTCTTGTTGATGAAGGCCTCCAGCGCCTCCGAATCCATGGCATACCCCTCGCGCTTGAACAACGTGCCGGCGCGCTGCAACGCCACCGGCCGCGCTTCGTAATCGCGCTCCGGAACGGCATGTTCAACCGGCTCGCAGACCTCCTTCACCGCCTTGAAAAACGCCGACCGCTTGTCGATTCCCGGCGCGGACATCACCAGAAACTGGTCCGGGGCAAGTCCGGCCCTTAGATCGCCCGCCAGCTCGCCGAGCAGGCGTTTCACCTGATCGTTCTTCATGATCACGGAATTGGAGAAAAAGGCGATGTTGCGGAACCAGACCACCTTCTTGCCCCCGAAAAGGCCAACGGTGCGGAACGCGGCCAGGCATTGGTCGATGGCGGCTACGGCGTCGTCGATCTTGCCCACGTCGCCGTCAATGGTTTCCAGCGCCAGGGTCCGCTCAGCCTCCGGGCAGAGTTCATCCACCCTCTTGCGGGCATTCAAGCCCACCAGGTATTCGTCGTTGCCGTAGAAAAAATATACGTTGTCCGCCATGCACTAGTTCCTCTTCCAATCCGGCCAAGATATGATTTAATGCGTCCGTTTAAAACCGAAAAGCGCACAGGGATATCGGGCAGAATGATTTTGTGGCAGAATAATTCAGCGAACATCCGGTTGGAAAAAATCATTCTGCCACCAAATTATTTTGTCAAATCCACCCGCCGAGGGAGCATGATATGAAAAAGACAATCTGGGCGCCGTGGCGCATCGAATACATTCTGGGCAATAAGGAAGGCGGGTGCTTCCTGTGCAAGATGTTTTCCGAGGACAACGACCGCGAAAACCTGCTGCTCAAGCGCGGCAAAACCTGTGCCGTCGTCATGAACCGCTATCCCTACAACAACGCCCACCTGATGGTAACGCCCTTCCGCCACCTGGAACATCTCAGCGACCTGACACCCGAGGAGCGGTTGGAAATGATGGACCTCACCATCGAGGCCGTCGAAATCCTGAAGGCGGAGCTTAAACCGGACGGGCTGAACCTCGGCTACAACCTGGGCGCGGCCGCCGGCGCCGGCTTGAAGGATCACATCCACCAGCACATTGTTCCGCGCTGGACCGGCGATACCAACTTCATGCCGGTGCTGGCCGATACCCGCGTGATGCCGCAGGCCCTGATGGAGCAGTACGACGTGCTATACCCGCTCTTCAATCCCTAGCCAAGGAAGCCCCCATGAACAACCGCCTCACGTACGCTACCCTCATTTGTACGCTTGCCCTCGTCCTCCCGGAATTGGGATTTGGCGAAGGCTCCAACGAAAACCTCAGCCTCTTCGGTATTACCGTTACGAACAAAACCTCGGAAGCCGAAACGCTGTTTGAATACGGATCGGCCTACTACACCGGCGACGGAGCGGAAAAGAACGCAGCGAAGGCGATGGAATATTTCAAGAAGGCGGCCGAGCTCGGACACGCCAAAGCGCAGTTCAACCTGGCCATGTGCTACATGGATACGGAAATCAAGGAACATAGCGACGCCAAAGCCGCGGAATGGCTCAAGAAGGCCTTTGACCAAGGCGTTGAGGTCGCCCTTTACCCGCTCGGCATCTGCTACTACAACCTCGAACAATACAAGGAAGCCTACGCCTGGGCGCTTCTGGCCGAATCAAAGGGCGATACCCGCCTCAAGGCCATGTTCGACACCATGTTTACGGAAGAGGAAATCGCCGCAGGCAAAGTCCGGTTCGAAGAGTTGAAAAAGCAACTTGCGGCCGACGCTGAAAAGAAAACCGAAGTAGATACTAAAACGGAGGAGTAACACCCTCCCTCAGAAAACCTCTTCGGTCATTTTTGCTTCGTTTTTTTGTTCGGCCTGGCGGTCCCGGCGGGAATTACTTAATAAACGAACATGAATCCGAGCGACATACAACTCATCCGTCAGTTTGCCGAAAACAACGATCAGGTTGCATTTGCGCAACTGGTCGAGCGTTACGTGGACATCGCCTATTCGGCGGCCATTACCTGTCTGGGCAAGGATGATCTTGCCCACGACGCGTGCCAGCTAACCTTTGTAGAGCTCTCCAAGAAAGCACGGCACCTCCCGGAAAAGGTGAAACTCGGCGGCTGGATCTATATCACCGCCCGCAACCTATCCCGAAAAATCCAACGCACGGAAATCCGCCGTCAACAGCGGGAACAAAAGTATGTGGATCAAATGGAAACCCAACCAAAAACCGAAGCGGACTGGTCTCGACTGGCCCCGGACATTCATGAAGCACTCGAGCGACTGAAGGACACAGAGCGCGAGGCCATCATCCTTCGCTATTTTCAAGGAAAGAGCCTAGCCGAAGTCGGTGATGCTCTAGGCGTTTCGGCCGACGCCGCCCGCATGCGAGTGAAACGGGCGCTGGATGGCCTGAATGGCCGACTTACAAAAAAAGGCATCACATCAACAGCCACCGCATTGGCCGCCGCCCTTCCCGCACACGCCTCGCTAACGGCTCCGACCGGAATGGCCGCATCCATTTCCACCACGGTTCTGGCCAATGCCGGAACCGCGATTGCGACAACGACCTTAATAGGAGCAACCATCGCCATCATGAAAGCAAAAGCACTGGTCATCACAGCCGTAGCCGCTACCGTTGTTCTCGGAGGAGGCATTTATCTCATCACCCGATCCCAATCCGAAAGAGAACAGACCGTATCAGACCCGCAACAACCATCGATTGGAGCCGGGCAGCAAATCGAGACCAACGCACAGACCGCCAGCGACACTTCGTCAAATCACCCGGAGGAATTACTGCGTGGCTTGGCGCAATCCGATTCATCGCATACCGAGGTCGCCCCGAAAAACAACGCCATGGGAATAACTCCGGAATACCTGAAGACGGCCGAGCGTAGATTCTCCATTGAATTGGAAAATACGATATTTAAAGTTTCTGTCGGAGAGATCCGCGACACGGACCATTTAACCAAAAAACTCCAGTTGCGCATGGGATTGAATCCGGATCAAACGACGAACTTTCACGCCATTCTGACGACCTATAGGGACTATACCTACCAGCAAAGGAAGGAGTTCAAAGGAAAGTGGCAAAACATGATGAAAGCGGAGGGGGAAAGCATGGTGAACTGTTGTGCTCTTGAAGCCATGATAGAGGACGGAGAAGAACTATCTCCCGAACAAAGCGCGTATTTGCAGTCATTGAATGAGCTGAAGAGCACCATCCGGGATCAGGCCGCGGCCAACTACTTGCCCAAAAAATGGCATGAGAACGAGAGTGTCCTGCAGGAACTTAATGCACAGCTCACTCCGGAGCAGCAACGAGAACTGGCCACCTATATCGAAGAAATGGGAGTCCGCGAGAGAGAAGAGAGCACCCTCCGGCATGCCAACGATTTGGCAGAAACGCTGGGCCTGAACGAGGCCGATCGCGGCGCGCTTTATGATTATCTCTATGAACATCCGGAAGCATCGGATGATGATATCGCCGAACATCTTTCGCCGGAGCTGCGTGAACTGATGTCACCCGCCGATGACTAGGCCGGCGCTATGTACTCATGGTAAGTACCGTCAGCAACCCGTACAGGGAACCGCAGTAGAAAAGCCCGCTTCGATCCCTTGATGCCTTTTGTGTTTAATACAGGTCGTTTCGCTGACGCAGCTCGACGAATGCCTCAACGGAATCAACCCGCAGGAACGGGCAGGTGCATACAGAAAATTAAACCACAACAAGAAAGTGAGTGCAGCGAGTCCATAACACAATCAATTCGTTGCTGAAAAATAGAATTTTTTTATGTTCGGTATCGGGATCCGGCGGGGATAATGGGAAAAATGAGACCGAACGATATCCAACTCCTGAAACTGTACGCGGACAATGGCGACCAGCAAGCCTTTGCCGAAGTGGTACAGCACCTTCTTCCCATCGCCTACTCCGCCGCGATGGCCTGCCTCGAACGCGACGATCTCGCCCGCGATGCCTGCCAGCTTGTTTTTACCGATCTGGCAAGAAAGTCCGGTCAGTTATCAGAAGCGGTTCAGTTGGGCGGCTGGGTGCATGCCGCCGCACTCAACCATTCACGCAAGATCCTGCGGTCGGAAATCCGCCGCTTTCATCGGGAAAAAAACTACGTGAATGAGATGAATGCCACTCAAAACCATACCCTGCAACCGCCTGAAATCCATGAGGCACTGAATCAACTGTCCCGCACCGATCGAAATATGCTGATCCTGCGGTTTTTTCAGGATCAAAGCCTGCAGGAGGTCGGTGCGGCCCTGGGGATTTCAGCCGATGCCACGCGCATGCGGATCAATCGCGCTCTGAACCGCATGAACCGCCATCTGTCACGCAAAGGCATCACGACCACCGCCTCCGCTCTTGCTTCCGCGTTGCCTACCCACGCGCTGGTCCCCGGTCCTTCAGAGCTGGCCGCATCCATTTCCACCACGGTTCTGGCCAGTGCCGGAACCACGATTGCAACAACAACCTTAATAGGAGCAATCATAGCCATCATGAAAGCAAAAGTACTGGTCATCACTGCCGTAGCCGCGACCGTTGTTCTCGGAGGAGGCGTTTATCTCACCACCCGATCCCAATCCGAAAGAGGACAGGCCGCATTGGACCCGCAACAACCATCGCTTGAAGCCGGACAGCAAATCGAGACCAACGCACAGACCGCCAGC
>JBNLGU010000031.1:0-26956 GCA_050306215.1 Pontiella sp. | reverse complement strand
TCAGGACTACTGCGAGCGCACGGGGCAGGGGCGTCCCGAAACGCATGCGCAAATCCTGCGTGCGGCCTATGAAGGCTTGGCACTGTTGTACGCCGATGTCTATGAATCGCTGGAGAATCTGACCGGCCGCAAGCTTGATGTGCTGCGGATTGTTGGCGGCGGATGCAAGGATACCTTGCTGGATCAACTGGCCGCCAACGCCACCGGACGCAAGGTCGTGACCGGACCGACCGAAGCCACGGCCACCGGCAACCTTATTGTGCAGATGCTGGCGATGGGCGACATCCAATCGCTCGCTGAAGGCCGCGAAATCATCCGAAATTCCTTCTCGGAGGAAACGCGCGAATTTATGCCCGAGGATCCTGATAGATGGAGTGATGCGCTGGAACAGTGGCGGATTGCTGTTGGGCATCAATAACATCGTTGCTCATGGTGAACGCTTACAGAACGGTGTCCTTCGGGATGCCGTTTTTATTTACCAGGGTCGCTTAATAGGGGCTTGTGACAATTGTTTGCCAATTGTATAAAAACAACCTTGCATATGTCTCGGGGCCGCTATATTCGGCGGGGACCTATCGGCGATGTTAACTAAAGCATGGAGTATCCGATGAAGAGAATTCATAAATCGATGGTAAGCACGATGATTCTGGCCGGATTGGTTGCCGGATGCGCCTCGGCCAAGATGATGGATTGGAAGAATCCGATTGTTCGGGAACGGGCCGACCCGCATGTGTTCCTGCATAGCGACGGCTACTACTATATGGTGGCGACCGTGCCGGATTACGACCGTATCGAATTGCGGCGGGCTCGCGATATCGGGGGCCTTTCGAGCGGACAGAAAAAAACGATTTGGAAGAAACATAACGAGGGGGAAATGGGAGCCCATATCTGGGCCCCGGAAATCCACAATATCGACGGCAAATGGTATGTCTATTTTACTTCGGCTCCTGCGGAAAGCATCTGGTCGATCCGTCCGTACGTGCTGGAATGCGACGATCCCAATCCGTTGACCGGGGATTGGAAGGAACTGGGGCAGATCAAGCCGAACCGGCATGATTTCTCATTGGATGCCACCGTTTTCGAAAACAAGGGCAAACGTTATTATGTTTGGACCGAACGTGGCAAGGCGCCCCATGACGGAACGAACATCTACATTGCCGAGATGGATTCGCCTTCGTCGTTCATCGGTGAACCCGTCATGCTGACCCATCCCGAGTTCGAATGGGAAACCCGGGGGCATCGGGTCAATGAGGCTCCTGCGGTTCTGGTCTGGGAGGGGAAGGTCTACATGACCTATTCGGCCAGTGCTACAGATGCCAACTATTGCCTGGGCATGCTTACCGCCGATGCCGATGCCAATCTGCTCGATACCAAGTCCTGGACCAAATCGAAGCAACCGGTTATGCAGACCTGTCCGGAAAACGATGTCTATGGTCCGGGCCACAACTGTTTCACCACCACACCGGATGGCAAGAAGGTTATCATCGTTTACCACGCCCGCGACTATGAAAAGATCCAGGGCGAACCGCTCCACAATCCCGATCGTGCCACCCGCGCACAGGAGTTGAAGTGGAATTCAGACGGCACGCCCGACTTCGGCCTGCCGGTCGCGGATGGCCGTTATACGTTGGTGTATTAAGCAAGATGGGCGATTTCGTTTCGTTGCGGCGGCGATAAAACGCCACCTTTCATCGAAGACGGTGTCGGAGGGTTGAGAATGGGCCGGCTGATTATCGTTGTGGGACTGGTGTTGGTTGTGATTGGCATTGTGCTTCATTTTGCGCCGGGGCTGCTCAACTGGTTTGGCCGTTTGCCGGGCGATATCCGGATAGAGACTGAAAACGGTCGCGTGTTTATCCCGGTTACGTCGATGGTCCTGATTAGTGTCGTGCTGACGTTATTGATGCATGTAGCGCGTCGATAAAAGGATGGGTGTGAAAAAACGGGTTGTATGTAGCTTGGGGTTCAACCTTCAAATCCATCGAGCGGTTCAAGGAAGGGACCAACTTCACATCACCCAAGCAGGGTGCCATGATCCTTTCATCGTTGCGCATAAGCCAACGCAGACCTACTACCTGTGCACATCGAATAATCAGAGCATGACCTATTTCCGCGGGGAGGGGATCTTGACGGCGATTCGGAAGAAATCAAGGAGTGGCATTAATGAAAAGGGAGATGCGGATCAAGGAGCGCAAGTGTCCTTTGGTGCTGGCGAACCCCTATTCCGCCATGGGGGTTGGGAAATATTGGACAGCATCACGGAAGTCGATTACAACGGTACGGAAACAAGGACTGGATTTAGATAAGAAAGAGCAGGGGAGTAGAAGATGAAACAGGTTGTTATGGGAACGTTTTTGTTGGGATGCATGGGATCTGCGGCCATGGCCGCGTCGACGCTGACGATCGACGCGAAACAAGCCAAGGCCAAGGCCAGCCCTATCCACTACGGGCTTATGACCGAAGAGATCAACTATTGCTATGATGGCGGATTGTACGCGGAACTGGTTCGTAATCGCGTATTCAAGGATGATGAAAACGAGCCGGTGCATTGGGCTGCGCCGGATAAAGGATCCACCATTACCTTGGATAAGAAGACCCCGCTGAACGAGCACTTGGATGTCAGTCTTCGCTGGGAGATTGAATCGCGCAAGCCTACGCGATTGACCAATAGCGGGTACTGGGGAATCCCCGTCTACCCGAAGTCCACCTATCGCGCTTCATTCTACGCCAAGGCCTCGGAGAATTTCAAAGGAGCAATCGGCGTGGCGATCGTCAGCAAGGATGGCAAGACCGTATATGCACAAGGAGCGGTTCCGGGAGTGGGCGGCGAGTGGAAGAAGTATGAAATTGAACTGGCTACTGACGATGTTGCCAAAACAGCGGATACCGAGTTGGTGCTGGCCGCTTCGGGACCGGGAACCATTTGGCTGAACCTGGTTTCGCTCTTCCCGCCCACCTGGAACGACCGTCCAAACGGGTTGCGCAAGGATTTGATGCAACTGTTGGGCGACCTCAAGCCCAAGTTCCTGCGTTTCCCGGGCGGTAACTATCTGGAAGGGGATTATGTTGATCTGCGGTTCAAATGGTGGGAAACCCTGGGCGACCTGTCGGGACGCCCCACCCATCCATGTCCATGGGGCTATCGTTCCAGCGATGGCATGGGGCTTCATGAGTTCCTGCTGTGGGCCGAAGACATGGGGGCGGAACCCGTGCTGGGATTGTACGCTGGCTACTCCCTTAAGGGAGACCATGTCGCTCCCGGCCCCGATCTTGAACCGTTCATCAAGGAGGCCCTCGACGAGATTGAATATGTCATGGGGCCAGCCGATTCCGAATGGGGGGCGAAGCGTGCGGCCGCCGGACATCCGGAACCATTCCCGTTGCACTATGTGGAGATCGGCAACGAGGACTGGTTCGACCGCTCGGGAAGCTATGATGGACGGTTTGCCCAATTCTACGATGCCATCAAGGAAAAGTATCCGCAGTTGAAGTGCATCTCCAGTGTCGGCTACGAACAGCCGCGGGATAAGTGGGTTAAGAGTCGTGATCCGGATGTGGTCGACGAACACTATTACCGCTCGACCGAAGTGCTCCTCGAGATGGCCAAGGATTTCTACGACAACTACGACCGCAACGGCCCCGAAATCTTTGTGGGTGAATGGGCCGCGCATGAAGATAAGAATATTCCGCCGTGGAATGCCAGGTCGAAGGAAATCTATCCTGCCACACCGGGCATGTTGGCGGCCCTCGGCGACGCGGCGTTCATGACGGCCATGGAGCGTAATTCCGATATCGTGACCATGCAGGCCTATGCGCCGCTATTCGTCAACCTGAACGAATACCAGTGGCGACCGGACCTGATCGGCTACAATGCGATTCAAGCCTATGGATCGCCCAGCTACTATGCGTTGAGGATGTTCAGCACCAACTTTGGGGATGAAATCCTCGATGCAACACTGGACAAGGACTCAAACCTGCTTTGTTCCGTGACGCGGGACAGCAAGGAGGGCATTATATACATCAAGCTCGTGAATCCCGATCGCAATTCCGAAACCGTGCGGATCAAGCTTGAAGGCATCGAAAAGATTGCGCCCAACGCCGTTGTCGAGGTCATGGCCGCCGACCCGGAGGATACGAATTCCATCGATAACCCGGAGAACGTGGTCCCGGTGACCTCCGTCCTGAAGAACATACGACCGTCCTTTGCCTACCGGATCGCTTCCTCATCCATTGTGGTGTTGAAGGTGAAGGAAACGAATGGCGAGTGATTCGCCCGCAAAAAAAAGGTCTGCTTTTCGGCAGACCTTTTTTGCATCAGGTAGGACTGGAACTACTTTTGGTTCTTGATCACGCTGAAGGATGGCCCTTCGGCCGTCATTTCGCTGGAATCGAGTTTCATCTGAGTGAGCAGCTTCGGATCGACCGGCACGGTTTTAAAAATAGGAAGAATAGGACGCGGGCCGGCATCGCTGTTGTCCATGGCATATTGCTGGCCAAACTGCTGAATCAGCAAGCGGGCACAAAAATCGCCGCCGGGAATTTCCGAGATTATAATATCGACGTCCATTGCTTCGCCCTTGCGGAGATCAATCCAGTCGCCGATCACCATGCGGCACGCGGCTCGCATGTAATCGGGTGTTCCGACGCCTTCAATGGTGGCTGTCGCTTCGTTGAACGCTTGGCCCCACGGCATGTCATCGCCGTATCCATCCCGCTCATCGATTTCCCGGTAAAGTTGCGGCCATACCTCTGGCTGGAAACGCCCATACACATTCGCATCCATGGAGAACTTCCGGTTGTCCTTGTCTCTGCCTTTCCACGATGTGGCCAGGCCGATGTGGGCAGGCCAGCAGGCATCGAGAACCACGCCCTTTCCATGAATGACAACAATCAGAATGTCATCTCCAATGCCGCAAAAGCGATAGCGCCCGGTTTCCGGTGCGGCGATTTGGCCCTTGTAGTGGCAGAGCCAGTAGCTTGGCTTAACCCTGTCCTCCACACCAAATGCCTTTGGTGCAGCATCTGCCTTCATAGGCGGCATCATGAATGCCGTGGCATACTTTAGCTTTGGCGCCTTGAAATAATCCTCAAGCTTGCGGGGTTTGCATCCCGATGAGACGAAATTCTTGATCACCTTGAGTGCATCGTACTGCAATCCCTGGTCAAACGATTTTTCCGCAGCTCGCCTTCCGATGTCGGTCATCTCGCCATTAGCGGTCTGCTTGAGGTCGTAGAAGGTTCCAATGAACTCGTCGCCCTTGCCACCGCTGCCTCCAAAAAGGTCCATGTCGAAGCCGAATCCCAAGCCGCCGAGGCTGCCGTCGCTCCCATAGCCGGTACCGCCCTTGATGCCCACGATTTCCGGCATCTTGATGTCGACATTCATTTTCTGCTTGGTGACGATCGTTTTGCGCAGCTTCGGAGCCTGCGTTTTCTTCTGCTGCTTTACGGGCACCTGCAGTTTTTTGAGCTGCATCTTGGGACGCTTGACATCTTTAACTTCAAAGGTTTGCTCCGGCTTGATGTAAACCTGCACCGCAACGAAGGTCAGTGCGATCGCAATAAACGCCGCGTGAACGATCACGCTGACAACAAGTGCGCTCGACTTTTTATGGCTTAGGAAGAATCGTTTTTTTTGCTCTCTATGCATGTGGCGAAACCCTTTTGTTTTGGGTGCGAATCCCTTTGCTCACTGTAACTCCATCAAATTAAGGAGGGCTGTGACGTTTCAACTAGTAGACCTTGGTGAAAGGGAGTGACTCCCTAAACCATAATGAAAGACCTGCCGATTGGGTAGTCCTTGGTTGATGGGGTGCTTCCGCATGCTAGAAGGTGTTGGTCTTCTTCGGGGCATTTTCGAGGACACTGAAGTTTGGTCCGTCAAGGGTGGCGATGTTGGGGTCGATGTGCATCATGGGTATTAACTTTTCATTGATCGGAGCCGTCTTGAAGATGGGAAGTACCGGTCGCTGGCCGTCTTCGCAGGGAACCATCTTGTAGGTGTGTCCCCGTTGTTGAACCAATAGGCGGGCTGTAAAGGCATAGCCCCCAAACTCTCCGATCAGAACCTCCATGTCTACACGCTCACCTTTCGTGAGGGTAAACCAGTCTCCAATCACCATTCCTGAATCCCTTGTGTACCAAGCCTCTCGCCCGTAATCCATCTTGAATCTCCGGTTGTCCGGATCCTCGCTTTCCCAACTCGAAAGCCTTCCTCGCTTGTTGGGCCAACATCCATCAAGTACCAGCCTGCCCTTGATCCGTACCGATAGTAGGTCATCGCCCAAACCGCAAAACCGGTATTTCCCTGTCTCCGGTGCTGCGATTTGACCCCTGTACACGCAAATCCAGAAACTTGGTTTGACTTCGTCTTCCACGCTGAAGGCCTTAGGGGCCTCGTCGGCCGACATAAAGGGCATCATGAATGCCGTGGCATATTTAAGCTTCGGGGCCTTGAACAAACCTTCCAGTTTCCGGTCGCTCCATGCACGCATGTAATTGTAGATAAGTTCAATTGCAGGTTCTTCGGCTCCGGCTAGATCTTCTCCCTTGGCTAGCATTTCGTCGACAAGCTCGCCGAGTTCGGTTAGCTGTCCGTCCGAAGTCTTCTTCAAATCGTAGAGCGTTCCTATAAATTCATTGCCAGTTCCCGATCCGCCGCCAAACAGGTCCATGTCAAAGCCGAAACCGAGGCCGCCGAGGCCGCCGCCGCTACCAAAACCGGAGCCGCCCTTGATACCCACGATTTCCGGCATCTTGATGTCAATATTCGTTTTCTGTTTGGTGACGATGGTCTTGCGCAGCTTCGGAGCTTGCGTCTTTTTCTGCTGCTTTACAGGAACCTGCAGCTTTCTTAGCTGCATCTTGGGACGTTGGACGTCTTTAACTTCAAAGGTTTGCTCCGGCTTGATGTACACCTGCACCGCAACGAAGGTCAGTGCGATCGCAATAAACGCCGCGTGAACGATCACGCTGACAAGAATTGCGCTCGACTTTTTATGGCTTAGGAAGAATCTTTTTTTCGTTTGTTTTTCCATAATCACGTGCTCCCCATGGACAGTTAAAATATGGCATATGCTCACATATGCACGAATCGTTTATAAGTATCATATTCTGTGTGCTAAGAAAGCTTCATTGCACTTAATTTATATACGCTTTATCTGGTAAGCAGGATTCAAGCCTACCATGCACATTTCAATTACTACGCAGGATGGGTTCTCGTTTGGACTGTGCTGGGTCGTGTGGTGATTTTAGCATGCCGTTCAATCCCGTTTCCGGCAAGAGTTGGCTGGGAATTTGGATTGCGTAAGTCGGTCGTTATTCGCGAGTTAAAATGGGTGCGTTTCAGTCCTGAATACGTTTTCCCTATTTTTTCCTTCACATCCATGTCTGGCAATATATTGTGCGATAGTTTTCCGGGGGGCACCACATGTTGTGTCTATGATCTCAAATCACCTACACCTCCCATCGGTTGAAAACTCAATACACGCTTTAAATGAAAGGGGTAAATGCATGGTAATCAAAGTCAAAAAGCGGGATGCCGCTACCGTCGAATACGATGAATCAAAAATATACAGCGCCATTGAAAAGGCCGTCAAAAGTGCGACCTCTTTCAAGGACGATGTGCCTCCGCACCTGCTAACCATTGTCAAGGACATCACGGGCAAGCTAGACAACATCATCAAGGGCTACGAACACCGCGGTCTGGAAGAGGTGGATGTTGAACAGATTCAGGACCTGGTCGAACAACAGCTGATGGGTGCCGGCCTGTATGATGTGGCCAAGGCCTATATTCTGTACCGCGAGGAGCATAAGCAGGCGCGCAACCAACGCCTTCGTCCGGATGCCTCCGCGATCCAGGACTACATGCTGGCGAGCCGCTATGCGCGCTTTGTCCCCGAAAAAGGCCGCCGCGAAACCTTTGCCGAAGCGGTCGGTCGCGTGCGCGACATGCATCTGCGCACCTTCCCCGGCGCGGAAGAGGATATCCGCTGGGCCTTCGACCAGGTGGTCGACAAGCGTTGCCTTCCTTCCATGCGCTCCATGCAGTTCGGCGGACCCGCCATCGAACATAACCATGCCCGCATGTACAACTGCACCTTCGGCATCTGCGACCGCATAGAATTTTTCCGCGAAGGACTCTACCTGTTGCTCTGTGGTACCGGTGTTGGTTTCAGCGTGGAATTCGAGCATGTGGACAAGCTTCCCGCGCTCGCGTCGTCCGTCGATGAAGGCAATGTGGTGCATTTCACCGTGCCCGACACGATCGAAGGCTGGGCTGATGCCATGCACGAGCTGGTGGTCAGCTACATAGAGGGCTATCTGGTGGAGTTCAACTATTCGAAGATCCGCCCGCGCGGCAGCTCGCTGAAGACCTCCGGTGGTCGCGCCCCCGGCCACGTGCCGCTGCGCCGCGCCCTTGAACGCGCCCGCAATATTTTCGACGGCGCCCTGGGCCGCAAGCTGAAGCCGATCGAATGCTACGACATCATGATGCATGCGGCCGACGCCGTGATTGCCGGCGGCGTGCGCCGCAGTGCAACCATCTGCCTCTTCTCGCCCGACGACGGGGAAATGATGAACGCCAAGCGGGGCAACTGGTTCCATGAAAATCCACAGCGCGGCCGTTCGAACAACTCGGTAAAGCTGATCCGCGACGAAACGTCCAAGGCCCAGTTCCTGCGTATCTTCCAGAAGCAGAAGGAGTGGGGGGAACCCGGTTTCTATTTCTCGAACGACCTGTCGCACGGGTGCAACCCCTGCTGCGAAATCGGCCTGAACCCGCACCTTGAAGTGCGCGATGCCGACGGCAACATTACGATCGAGTCGGGTTGGCAGTTCTGCAACCTGACCGAGATCAACGGTTCGCGCCTGCAAACGGAAGAGGATTTCCGGACCGCCGTGCGCGCCGCCACGATCATCGGCACCCTGCAGGCAGGCTACACGACCTTCCCGTACCTGGGGGAAACCACCGAAAAGCTCTGCCGCCGCGAAGCATTGCTCGGTGTATCGATCACCGGCATGATGGACTCTCCTTTGGTTACGCTCGATCCGGAAATGCAGCAGCGCATGGCCCAGTATGCCATCGAAGTAAACCGCGAGATCTCACTCAAGCTCGGAACCGAACCGGCCGCCCGCCTGACCTGCGTCAAGCCCGCCGGTTCCACTTCCTTGCTGCTGGGTACCGCCTCCGGCATCCATCCGCGCCATGCCCGCCGCTATTTCCGCCGCGTGCAGGCCAACAAGACCGATCCGGTGTACAAGTTCTTCAATAGCCAGAACCCGCACATGTGCGAGGAGTCGGTCTGGAGCGCCAACAAGACGGACGATGTGATCACGTTCTGTGTCGAAGCACCCGAAGAGGCGATTCTGCGCAACGAAATGTCCGCCATCGACCTGCTCAAGTATGTGCATTCCACACAGCAGAACTGGGTCATTCCCGGTACAGCGCGTCCGGAATCCAATCCGGGCCTCTACCACAACGTGTCCAACACGCTGACCGTCCGAGACGACGAATGGGACGCCGTGGCCGAATACATCTGGGAAAACCGGTCCGACTTTACCGGCATCAGCATGCTGGCCGCATCGGGTGACAAGGCCTATGCCCAGGCGCCGCACGAAGAAGTGCTCTCCGCCCAGGATGAAACGCTCTGGAACGAGCTGATCTCCAAGTTCAGGTCGGTCGACTACACCCAGATGCGCGAGCAGGAGGATGCAACCAACCTGCAGGGCGAAATCGCCTGTGCAGGCGGTGCCTGCGAACTGGTGTAGCGGTGTAGGAGACCATTCCGGCCTTTGAGCCTTAAAATGCACCGTGAGTAGGGCGGGGTCCTTGACCTCGCCTTATTCCTTTACAATTTTGGAGTGGCCATTGAGGTAAATCTATACCAAATTAGTGCCAATTAAACGAGGGATCGTACCGATGAGTGAATTTGTTCAACAACGCATTAGCGACGAAGAAGCACTGGATATGCTCAAGCATATGCCGACTGCGGAATTGATGGCACGTGCGGACGCCATTCGCCGCGCCCGGCACGGGAACAAAACCTACTATGTGCACAGCCACAATCTGAATCCGACCAACCTGTGCGTGGTTAAGTGCAAGCTCTGCTCCTTCTGGCGTCCGGAAAATGCCGAGGATTCGTACATCACGACACTCGAGGATGCCCGCAAGAACCTCGAAAAGGCCCAGGACTGGAACCTGACCGACCTGCACATCGTCGGCGGCATGATTCCCGAACTGGATCTGCCATACTACGAAAAGCTCTTTTCGCTCGCTCGCGAAATGCTGCCCGGCGTTTTGCTGCAGGGCATGACCGCCGTGGAAATCCATTGGATTGCCGGCAACGCGGGCATCTCCGTGAAGGAAACCCTTCAGCGCCTGATGGCTTGCGGCTTTGGTTCAATTTCCGGCGGGGGTGCGGAAATATTCCATCCCGATATCCGCAAAAAGATCGCCACCACCAAGATTTTGGCGCAGCAGTGGCTCGATGTGCATAAAACCGCCCATGAATTGGGGCTTCCGACGAACGCCACGATGCTGTTCGGCCACATTGAAAAGGATGAACATTTGATCGATCATCTTTCCCGCTTGCGCGATCTGCAGGATGAAACCGGCGGTTTCCGTGCGGCCATTCCCTTGCCGTTCCAGGCCAATGGCAAGGCGCTAGGCGTGAAATATAATCCGTCGGGCGACCGGCAGGTTCGCGTGGCCGCGCTGACCCGCATCTATCTCGACAACTTCCCGCATGTGCGCATGTTGGTAAACTACATGGACCGCAAGCTGCTCGGCGTGCTAACGCACAGCGGCGTCGACGACATCGGCGGCACCAGCCTGGACGAGCGCATCGCCAAGGCCGGCGGCGCTCCGCAAAGCCAGAAGTTTTTCTCAGCTGAGGAGATGGAGGAATTCCTCAGCAACCATGGCCATACACCGGTGTTGACCAACAGCGCCTACGAACAGCTCGACGGCCAGCCGGATGTCAATGCCATTCCCGAAGCCCCGGCCGTCTCTTCGCGCTGGAAACTCATTCTCGACTGGGTCGAGGCCGGCGAGCGGATCAATGCGGAAGACGCAGCGATCCTCTACAACGATGCCCCGTTCCAGGAGCTTGGCCGCGTGGCGGATGTCTGCCGCCAACGCGCAGTGCCGAGTGAGCTGGCCACCTATGTTTTCGACAAGAACCTCAACACGACCAACGTGTGCGTGGTGGACTGCAAGTTCTGCGCATTCTACACCAAGCAGGAAAAAGAAAATGCGTATGTAAAGAGCCCCGAGGAAATCGTCGAACAGGTCAAGGCGGCGGCGGAAGCAGGCGCGACCCAGATCTTGATCCAGGGCGGGTTGCATCCCGATTTGAAGCTCAGCTACTACGAAGCGTGTTTGTCCGGCATCCGCGATAATGTCGATATCTGGATCCATTCGCTTTCTCCTACCGAAATCGAATTCATGGCCAAAATGGAGCACATCTCCATCAAGGAGTGCCTGCAACGGCTGAAGGATGCCGGCTTGCAGTCCCTGCCGGGCGGTGGCGCGGAAATCCTCAACGATGACATCCGCAAACGGATCAGTCCGAAAAAGACCCGTTCGAAGGCGTGGCTGGATCTGATGGAAGATGCGCACGACATTGGGTTGAAGACGACGGCAACAATGGTCTACGGATTTGGCGAGACCTATGAACAGCGCATTGAGCACCTCATGAAAGTCCGCGACCTGCAGGACAAGACCGGCGGATTTACGGCCTTCATTCCGTGGAGTTTTTCCCCCGACCATACCGATCTGGAGTGTCCGCGCCTGCAGAACGGGGTCGACTACCTGAAGCTCGTCGCGATGGCGCGCATTATTCTCGACAACGTGCCGCATCTTCAGGCTGGCTGGGTTACGGAAGGTCCGGATGTGTCGCAGTTGGCGCTCCAGTTTGGTGCCGACGACTATGGCGGCGTGCTGATGACCGAAGAGGTTGTGAGCGCCACGGGCGTGGACTACAAGGTGGATGAGGCGTTGGTGGTCCATCTTATCCGCGAGGCTGGCTATGTACCCGCCCAGCGCACGACACAGTACGACATCATCAAGGTGTACGGCGAAGAAATGGCGGAAGCGTAAGGTATGGCGAAGAATATTCTGGGTACCGATCTGATCCCCTGTAGCATCGATCCGATGACCGGTTTCTTCCGCAACGGCAAGTGCGATACCCGCGCCGACGATGCGGGCATGCACACGATCTGCGTTCTGGTGACGACCGAGTTCCTTGCGTTTTCAAAGGAAAAGGGAAACGACCTTTCGACACCCATCCCCGAGTATAGTTTCCCCGGCTTGAAACCGGGCGACTATTGGTGCCTTTGCCTGTCGCGCTGGATCCAGGCGTACAACGAAGGTATGGCGCCGAAGGTCAGACTGGAAGCGACGCACGCCTCCGTGCTGGAGTTCATCGAGCTCGAGTGCCTGCAGGAATACGCGGTGCGCTAGAATAAGCCTGTCACCTTGCCGGTTTCCACATCCACATCGATGCGGCGGAAGCCGGGGTTCGAGCCGGTGCCGGGCAGTAGCTTGATGTCGCCGGCAACCGGCACCACGAATCCGGCGCCTTTGTAGATCAGTACATCCCGGATCGGCAACCTCCATCCTTTCGGTGCGCCCTTGAAGTCGGGGTTGTGGGAGAGACTGAGGTGGGTCTTCACCATGCAGATGCCCATCTGCGCCGCCTCGGCATCCTGCTGAAACCGGCAGATCTTTTTCTCCGCTTCGGGAGCCCAGTCCACGCCGGCGGCTCCATAGAGTTCGGTGGCGATCAAGGCCACGCGATCCTTGAGGGGAAGCGCCAGATCGTACAGGTAGTCGAAATGGTTCTCCTCGTCGCAGGCGGCCACGACCGCTTCGGCCAGTTCGATGGCTCCCTCGCCTCCCTTGAGCCAATGTTCGGACACCGCGCAACGCGCACCGTGTTCTCCCGCAATGCGGCGGATCAGGTCGTGTTCGGCCGGGGTGTCGGTATGGAATCCATTGATGCACACAACCGGCGTTGATCCGCTCCGTTGGACGGTTTGGATATGGGCAACCAAGTTGCTGCAACCTTTTTCCAGTAGGTCCAGATTTTCCTGGGTATAGGCCGGGTCGAGCGCTTTACCCGGTTTGACGACGGGGCCGCCGCCATGCATCTTGAGTGCGCGCACGGTGGCAACGATCACCACGGCGTCCGGCTTCAATCCGGAACAGCGGCACTTCAGGTTCCAGAATTTTTCAAAGCCGATATCGGCACCGAAGCCGCTTTCCGTGACGAGGTATTCGCCCATGCGCACACCGATCATATCGGCGATCACCGAGCTTTGCCCGATGGCAATGTTCGCAAAGGGGCCAGCGTGTACCAAAACCGGATTGCCTTCGATGGTCTGCACCAGGTTGGGATTGATGGCTTCGAGCATAATAGCTGCCATCGCACCATCGACCTCGAGATCCGCGGCGGTGACCTCTGCACCGCTCCGGCTGTAGGCCACGACCATTTTTCCAATGCGTTCGCGCATATCCTTCAGGCTGTTGGCAACCGCCAGAATGGCCATTAGCTCACTCGATACGGTGATTTGAAAACCGGACTCCATTTTGTAGCCGTCCATCTTTCCACCCTTACCGATGGTAATGTTGCGCAGCGATTGCGCGCAGAAGTCGATGGCCCATTTGAGTTGGACGCGCTCGGGATCGATGTCGAGCCGTCTTAATCCAATCGATGCCAGCTTGTCGTCATCATAGTTACGTTCATGCTGCATGCGGGCGGTCAACGCCACCATGCACAGGTTGTGCGCATTGGTGATAGCATCGATGTCGCCGGTGAGGCCAAGGGAGAAGGGGGCCAGCGGAATGCATTGGGCCAATCCACCACCGGCAGCCGAGCCCTTAATGTTGAAGGTGGGGCCTCCGCTGGGTTGGCGGATTGCGCCAACCGGTTTCTTTCCGATTTTGCCGAGGCCCTCCACAAGTCCCATGGTCGTGGTGGTCTTTCCTTCGCCAAGGGGGGTGGGGGTGATGGCGGTTACATCGACATATTTGCCGACGGGCAGATCCTTCACGCGTTGCCAGGTTTTGGTGTAGTCGATCTTGGCGACATTGCGGCCACGGTGAATCAATTCGTCCGGCAAAAGCCCCAGCTTTTCGCCAATAGCGCTAATCGGTTGGATGTTCCGTTCCGCGGCCTCCGCAATCTGCCAGTCCGCCATCTGTGTAGGATCGAGTTTCATAGCATCTCCAAAATGAATAGAATCTCACTCTACAGGATGGTGTCGGAGGTGCCACCGAAAAGAGACGGGATTAGGGTTCGCCGTTTGGGGGGAGGTGCCGCGGATAGCCGAGAAAGAACAGGCCGCCGATGACGCTCACAAGGACCGCTCAGACGATGGCGGCAATGAGTAGGAATTCTTTAAAGGATGCATCCCTTGAAATGGAAAGGGCGGCCGGTTGGCCGCCCTGACGCGCTAGTCTTGGTATCCGTTGGGATGCGCCTGATGCCAATCCCAAGCGCTCTGGACGATTTCCTTGAGATCGGCATGCTGCGGATCCCAGCCCAATACGGTCTTGGCCTTTGTGGCATCGGCAACAAGCGCCGTGCAGTCGCCGGGCCGCCGGGGCTGCACTTCGGCCGGAATCGGGTGGCCGGTAACCTCGCGGCAGACCTCGATCACTTCCTTTACGGTATAGCCATCGCCGTTGCCGAGGTTGAACGCTCCGGTGATTCCGGGCTTCAACGCCAGAATGTGGGCCTGGGCAAGGTCCTTGATGTGGATGTAGTCGCGGACGCAGGTGCCGTCGCGGGTTTCGTAGTCCTCGCCGAAGATGAAGATTTTCTCGCGCTTGCCTTGAGCGACCTGCAGCACCAGCGGGATCAAATGGCTTTCTGGATTATGCGCTTCACCATACTTGCCGGTGGCGCCGCAGGCATTGAAATAGCGCAGGAATACGCATTCGATGCCATGGATTTCCTGGCCCCAGTGGAAGATCTTTTCGCACAGCAGCTTGGACTCGCCGTAGACCGACTCGGGCTTTTGCGGAAGGGTTTCGTCCATTGGGATGCGCTCCGGTGTGCCGTAGGTGGCGCAAGTGGAGGAAAAGATCAGTTTCCTGCAACCCGCCTCAACCATGGCGTTCATCAGGTTGAGCGATCCGCTGACGTTGTTTTCAAAGAAGGGCATCGGCTCCTTCATGGATTCGCCGACTTCGATATAGGCCGCAAAATGGATGACCGCGTCGGGGCGCTCGGCCAACAGGGCGCTCTTGATGTCTTCCTTGTAGCGAAGATCCCCTTGCATGAACTTGGCGCGGGGATCCACCGCGGCTTGGTAGCCGCGTTCCAGATTATCAAACACCACGACATCGTGGCCTTCATCGCACAGCATTTGAGTGGTAACACTTCCGATGTATCCGGCTCCGCCGGCAACCAGTACTTTCATTTGTGTTTCTCCGTTATCTTACAATCGTTGCGCCGGCGGACGGGATGATGGTTTCCGCCGTGGGGTGGAGGCCTTTGGCCTTGCAGCTTTCAATGATCTTTTCGCATATGGCATCCGCATCCTTGGCATGTACGAGCGCCACGGCGCTGCCGCCCCAGCCCCCGCCGGAAAGACGCGCCCCGAGGGCACCGGCGGCGCGGGCGGCTTCGACCACGAGGTCCAGCTCCTCGCACGAGTTTTCAAAGGCGGTGCGCGATGTTTCGTGCGAGTCGTAGAGGAACTGACCAAAGGCTTCGAGCTTGCCGTCCTTGAGCAGTTTCACGCCTTCCTCGACGCGATAGATTTCGCCGACCACGTGCGTGGCGCGCTGGGCGGCTTCGGGATCGATCTTGCCCTTGAGCGCTTCGAAGTCCTCGAACTTAATGTCGCGCAATGCGCCCACTTCATAGTCGACGAGTTCGTTGAGTTCGGCTGCCGCTTTTTCGCAGCTCTTGCGGCGCGCATTGTAGGGCGACTCGGCCAGCGCATGCTTCACATGCGGATTGATCATCAGGAAGACCACGTCGTCAGGGAGCTTGACCGGATAGGTTTCCAGTGAGCGGAAGTCGGAATGGATCAATCCGTGGTGGATGCCGTAGATGCTGGAGAACTGGTCGAGGAGGCCACAGCTGCAACCGGCAAATTCGTGCTCGGCGCGCTGGCCTATCTTGGCGATGTCGATCTTGTCGATTTCCTTGCCGGTGTAGCCCAGCACGGCATAGGCCGTGGCCACTTCCAGCGCGGCCGAACTGGAAAGCCCCGCGCCCATGGGGATGGACCCCAGGAATGTGCAGTCGACGCCATCAATCTCCACTCCGAAATCGCGCAGGTAGTGCATGACGCCTTTGACATAGTTTGCCCACTGGTATTTTTTTTCGAGCGCGGCGCTGCTGGAGGGATCGAACTCGATGGTATCGCGCAGGTCGCCGGCTGTCAGGCGGACACCCGGCTTGTCCGAGGCGGAAATGCAGAAGCAGTGGCCCATGTTGATGGCGCAGGAGAAGGTTGTCCCGGCGTTGTAGTCGGTATGGTTGCCAAGGACCTCGATCCGTCCCGGCGCATAGGAAATCGTGGTGGGTGCCGTTCCATAGATCTCGGTATGGATGGCAATGGTTTCGTTTACAACTTTTTCGTCATACATGCTGAGCCTCCCCTTGTATTCAATTGAGTATGCCAATATATGCGGATTTCCAAAAGAAAGCCATGGGTTAAATCGGCAAAGACATGGACAAATCGGTCGAGGAGTGTTTTTATGTCCATATGTTGGAATCCGTGCATCATACGATCAGCCAGAAGGTATCCGAGATATTCGACCTCTATACGGAGTTGCATGATATCCGAATTTCGCTGTTCAGTCCCGAAGGTCAATTGATCTATCCCGATGCCATCGGCCGCCCGAACTGCAGGCATTGCACGATGTTGCGCGGTACGCTCGGGCTGGATTCGCGGTGTCGCGCACTCGACCACAAGATGATGCAGGCATCCCTCAAGCGAAACGACATGGTGACCTATACCTGCCACGCCGGCATGCGGGAGGCAACGGCTCCGGTTTTCGTGAACGGTGAATTGGCGGGCTACGTGATGCTGGGCCAGTTTCGCAGCGAGGCGGCGCCAGAAACATCGCCATACGCTGAATTGTGGGAACGCGCACACGGGAATGACGATTTGCAACAAGCATACGAGCACACGGCCATGTTTCCGGAGGAGAAGATTGAAACGCTGCTTTCCATGTTCCGTCACTTGCTGGAGTTTATCATTGAAGCCCAGTTGATCCAGCACAAGGACTACGACCTGATCGAAGCGGTTATGAAACAGATCCACAGCCAGCCAGGGAAGGATCTCTCCCTTGACAAGGCTTCCCGCATGGTTGGGCGGAGTCCATCGACGGTAACACGTCTTTTCAAGAGGGTCACCGGTTACAGCTTCAAACAATATCAAACGGTTTACCGGCTGGAGCAGGCGGCGTCCCAATTGGAGAATATGCCAAGCCGGCCCATAGCGCAAATCGCACAAGCTATCGGCTATGAGGATGCTCTATATTTTTCACGTGTGTTCCGAAAGCATTATGGCTGTTCTCCGACCGACTATCGACACAACGCCGAAGATAGGGGGGAATAAAAGGCATGTTGACTTGTACTTAATTGTTAAATCAAGTATATGTGGCAACGTTTAACTATGGATGGTTTTTATGGAGTGGTCCGTGTGCAAGATAGTGACTGGAGACGCTGATGAATGCATTGAGAGGGGTTGCGGTATCGCCGGGTTATGCCAACGGAACCATCGTGGTTCATGAGCAGCCGTTGATCGAGTCTGTGCAACGGCGCTCCATCATGCCTAACGATGTGGAGCCTGAATTTGAACGGTTGGTTGTAGCGATAACCCATGCTGTTGAAGAAATTACCGTGGTCAGGGGCCAGGTGGCGGCGGATGTGGGTGAAAGCGAGGCCGCCATCTTCGATGCGCACATCGCAATGCTCTCCGATCCGACCCTCAAAGCCAATATCCATGATCGGTTGAAGCACGATTGCATCTGTGTCGAAGCGGCATTGGCCGACGAGATGAAAACCTTCGTCAGGCAGTTGGACAGCTCGGACAACGACTATTTGCGTGAATTGGCGATGGATGCCCATGATGTTGGCAATCGCCTTTTGCGTCATCTGTCCATGGCCGGCAATAAAAGTCCGTTGGCCGAACTTCCCCCCGAGAGCGTGGTCGTGGCCCGCAACCTGATCCCGTCCGACACCGTCGGAATGGATCGAAAGAATGTCGTTGGCATTGCCACCGAACGAGGCGGACCCACGTCGCATGCCGCTATTCTGGCGCGGTCGCTCGGCATTCCGGCGGTTACGGGGTTGGGCGGCCTGCTGGAGTCGGTGCAGCCGGGGAAGACCGGTCTGCTGGACGGTTCCCGGGGAACGCTTATTCTCGAGCCATCGGAGGCCCAGAGGCACCGCTTTGTCGCTAGACGACGGGATTTCGAGCAGTCCCATAGCCTCATGCGCCAGATGGAAAGCAAGGTGTGCCAGCTCAAGAATGGGACCCGCATCAAACTGCTGGCCAACATCAACCACGGCAGCGATGTAGGGCTGGCGAAAGAGCACAATCTGGACGGAATTGGGTTGTATCGCACCGAACTGTTCTATCTGTCCGTATGCTCGGCACCCAATTCCGCGGTTCAATGCAGGCATTACAAGCGGGCGGCCATGGCATGCGACACGCGCCCGGTCACCATCCGGACCTTTGATTTTGCCGTCGACAAACATCCCACCTTCCTATCGCTCGATGCTTCGTCGGCATTGGAGTTGCGCGGATTGCGGTTTGCCTTGCGCCAGCCGCGTCTGTTCAAAAGCCAGTTGCGGGCCATCATCCGCGCGGCGCGCGAACATCCGAACATGCGCATCCTCTTTCCCATGGTCACCTGTTGGTGGGAACTAAAGGAAGCGTTGGAGATCGTCCAGACGCTCTTCGAGGAGGAGCAGCTACCGCATCCGGTTCCGGTGGGCGCCATGATCGAAACGCCCGCCGCGATTTTTGCGTTGCCGGAAATCATCAAACTGGTCGACTTCATCTCCATTGGTTGCAGCGATCTGGCGCAATACACGCTTGCAATGGAACGAAACACCACCGGCCAAAGCATTGGCGAATGTACCCTGCATCCCTCGCTGTTGCGGGCTATCCAGCAGATTGTAGATACGGCCGCGCAGGAAAAGTGCCCGGTCAGCGTCTGTGGCGAGGCGGCGTCGGATCCGTTGCTGGCGTCGGTGTTCGTGGGTTTGGGGATTCGCGAGCTTTCCGTGAGCCCGGCCCGTGCGCCGATTGTGCGCTATGCACTCCGGCAGCTGACGCTCGCAAACGCGAAGCGCTTGGCGGAATGCGCGATCCAATCGGACCCAGCGCATGTCATGACCGAACTGATGGCCGCGACACCGTCGGATCTTCGGTCGGTTCTCTCCATGGAGCCGGGCCACGAGGGGCTGCATAAATCGGCGTAGAATGGATTTTCCCACCGTACGGTGGCATCGAGACTCCAGAAAGCGGAAGGAATGGCTTGAACGCTTTTTGGGGGGTCCTATAATCACGCGTTCTTCAAAAAACAGGTGATTAATATGGGAAAAACATTGTTTGAAAAAATATGGGACAAGCATGTCGTCAAGGAGCTTCCAAGCGGCGAAGTTTTGCTCTATATCGACCGGCATCTTGTACATGAAGTCACAAGTCCGCAGGCTTTCGAAGGTTTGCGCCTGCAGAACCGCAAGGTTCGCCATCCGGAGCTCACCTTTGCCACGACCGACCATAACGTCCCGACCGACAGCCGCACGGAAATCGTAGATCCCGTAGCCAAGGCCCAGGTTGAAGCCTTGCAGAATAACTGCGCGGACCACGGGATCACGTTCTACGGCATGGAATCCGAAAAGCAGGGTGTGGTGCACATCATCGGCCCCGAGCAGGGCATCACGTTGCCGGGCACCACGATTGTGTGCGGCGACTCCCACACGGCCACCCATGGCGCCTTCGGGGCCATCGCCTTCGGCATCGGCACATCGGAAGTCGAACACGTGCTGGCCACGCAGACGCTGCGCCAGAAAAAACCCAAGCAGTACAAGGTTGAGTTCAAGGGGCAGATGCCCTTCGGCGTCACGGCCAAGGATTTGGTCTTGGCGTTGATCGGCAAGATCGGCACCGCCGGCGGAACCGGTTGCGCCTTTGAATTCTGCGGCGAAGCCATCGAATCGATTTCCATGGAAGGCCGCCTGACGATCTGCAACATGGCCATCGAAGCCGGCGCCCGCTCCGGCCTGATTGCCCCTGACCAGACCACCATCGACTATGTCACGGCCGAGGACCGTCCCTTTGCGCCGAAGGATGGCGAGTTGGAACAGGCGATCGCATACTGGAAAACCCTTTATTCCGACGATGACGCGGTGTTCGATAAAACCCTCGTAATCGATGTCGAACAAATCGAGCCTCAGGTCACCTGGGGAACGAGTCCCGGCATGGTGACCGGTGTAAACCAGACGGTACCGCAGCTGGATGCCGTCGAGGAATACAGTCCCGAAGACGTGCGTTCGGCACTCGACTACATGGGACTGGAGCCGGGCATGAAGATGACCGACATCAAGGTCGACGCCGTATTCATCGGCAGCTGCACCAACGGACGCATCGAGGACCTCCGCGAAGCGGCCAAGGTTATGGAAGGCAAGAAAGTGGCCGACGGCGTGCGCGTGCTGGTGGTTCCGGGTTCGGAAAAGGTTCGCTACCAGGCCGAAAAGGAACGGCTCGACCGCATCTTTTTCGAAGCAGGTGCCGATTGGCGCTATGCCGGCTGCAGCATGTGTTTGGCGATGAATCCGGACAAGCTGAAGATGAAGGAACGTTGTGCATCCACCTCGAACCGCAACTTCGAAGGGCGGCAGGGGCGGGGCGGCCGCACCCATCTGGTCAGTCCTGCCATGGCGGCCGCAGCGGCCATTCACGGCCATTTTGTCGATGTAAGGGAGCTAGGATAAACCATGGATAAATTCGAAACTTTCACTGGAGTCGTTTGCGCGGTCGACCGTGCGAACATCGATACGGACGCGTTGATTCCGAAGGAACATTTGAAGTCGATCAAGCGGACGGGCTTCGGTCCGGCGCTGTTTTCCGACTGGCGCTATAAGGACGATGGATCGGACAATGGCGATTTCATCCTAAACCAGCCCAAAACCCGGGCTGCCTCAATCTTGGTGGGCCGAAATAACTTTGGTTGCGGATCAAGCCGCGAGCATGCCGTATGGGCCGTGGCCCAGCAGGGCTTCAAGGTGGTGATTGCGCCGGCCGAAGGCGATATTCCGGCCTTTGCCGACATCTTCCGCAACAACTGCTCGAAGAACGGTGTACTTACCATCCAGCTGTCCAGCGAGGAAGTGGATCGCATTTTCGAAATGGCGTCCGCCGATGAGCCGCTGGAGGCGACGGTCAACCTCGAAGCACAGCAGGTGGCGTTCAAACAATCCGACGGCGAGGTCGTATTCGCATTCGAAGCGGATCCGGCAGTGAAGGAAAAGCTGCTGTCGGGCATGGACGACATCGCCGAATCGCTGCTGTACGAAGCGGACATCACTGCCTTTGAACAGGGTCACAACAACCAGTTGATCAAGGCCTAGGCTTCCCTTTCGAAAAACGAAGGGGTACAAAAAAAAGCTTCCGTTCAAGGAAGCTTTTTTTGGTTGGTACACGATGAAAAACTATCTCACAGCCTCCATATCCGAGTCGGCGGTGCGGCACAATATAGCCGTGCTGCGCGGGCTGGTCGGCGAAGGCGTTAGATTATGCCCGGTCGTCAAGGATGATTGCTTCGGCCACGGCATGGATGTGCTGTACCCCGTGCTGGCGGAATTGACCGACGGCTTTGCGGTGGCCGCTCCGTTGGAGGCGCTGGCGCTGCGCGGAAAGGGCTACCACGGCTTTATCCTGTGCTTCCTGTCCGCCTACTTCGACGACTTCAAGGTGCAGGATGAACTGGTGTGGCAGGAGATCACGCAGACCGTGATGTCGAAGTCGGCGCTGGTATCCATCCAGGAAGCGGCTCGACGGGTCGGCAAGACGGCCCGCGTACATCTCAAGGTGGATACCGGCATGGGACGCCTGGGCGTGCCCGCCCGCCAGGCTCCCGAACTGATTGAGCTGATCACGAAAGCCCCGGGCGTCGAGCTCACCGGGATCTACACTCATTTTGCCACCGCCGACACCGAGGACAATTCCATGACCTTGCGCCAGCTGGAACTGTTTGAATCCATTCTTCCGAAGATGGGCAGCATTACGGTCCATGCCGCCAACTCGGCCGCGACGATCGGGTTGCCCTCCTCGTATTTCGACATGGTGCGGCCAGGCATTGCCGTCTATGGGTGCCACCCGTCGGACGTGCCGGACCAGCGGCTCGATCTGCAGCCCTGCATGTCGGTCAAGGCCCAGCTGATTGCGGTCAAGCACATGCGGAAAGGTAGCTACAGTGGCTACGGATTGACCCATCAATATGACCGCGACAGCCGGGTGGGGGTTGTGCCCATCGGCTACGGCGACGGCTATTTCCGATGCCTGTCCAATCGCGCCGTGGTGCGCATCAACGGCATGGACGCCCCCGTGCGAGGCCGCGTGTCCATGGATCAGATGACGGTCGATGTAACCGATATCCCCGATGTGAAGGTGGGGGATGTCGTGGAGGTGATTTCATCCGATCCGTCGGCACCGAACTGCGTCGAAAACCTGGCGCGGCTGGCGGACACGATCCCCTACGAGATTACCTGCCACCTTGGCCACAACATGCGCCATGTTCTGGTGGACTAGGGGTCAGGCCGGCTCGACGTCGATGCCGCGATCATGGAATTTGTCGGCGCACCGCGGGCAGATGCAGTGGCTGAATTCCATCTTGGTCTGCTCTTTCAGGTAGTCGTCCACGTGCTGCCATATGCCATCCTTGTCCTGGATGCTTTTGCAGTGGCTACAGAGATTGTGCAGGCCGCCTAGCTCCTGGACGTTAGCGAGCATGCGGCGCAACCGTTCGCTATCGCCTTCCAACGACTCGTTCCGGAGCGAGACTTCCTTTTGGATGCGGCGGATACGGCCAAGGGCGACAGCTGCGATGATCTGGATGGCAATGTAGGCCGGAGATGAAGCAAAGCTGGTGTAGCTGGTCGATACCGAAAACTGCTCGTAGACCAAGGTGGTCATGGGAATCAGGAACAGGGCGGACCCCAATCCAGCCACGCTCCCGCAGAGCCACGCAACCAGCCCCACCACCGCCGTTCCGAGAATAAAATAGGGTTCCCGGCTGGGGGCCACATAGCGCAGCAGCAACAGATACACGGCTAACGCCGCGGCCGCCAGAATCGGTTTTAAATGTCTATTCATGCTTCTCGCCTGGACTTGATCCTCTTATGGATACTGTCCGGGAGTTGCAAGACCCATGCCAGAATCAAAACCGAACATTAGGTTCATGTTTTGCAAGGCGTTTCCCGCTTGGCCCTTCATGAGGTTGTCGATGTGGGAAATCACACGCAACCGGTTGTTGCGCTCGTCGACATCGACCGTCAGGTTGCAATAGTTGGTGCCCCGTACATCCGCAATGCTGGCCGGCGTTTTGGCATCCTGCACCCGCACAAATGGGTTGTTGCGGTTGAATTCCCGGTAGATTTCAACCACTTCGTCCGCCTTCTGGCCATTGAGCGTGGCATACAGGCACGACATGATACCCCGGCAGAGCGGAACAACCTGCGCGGTAAATGTAATCTGCACATCGTCATCGCCGATAATCCCCAGTTCCTGTTCGATTTCCACCACATGCTGGTGGCCCGCCAGTTTGTAGGTATTCATGTTGTCGTAGCGGTTCGGGTAGTGGAACGCCGGATTAGGCTTCTTTCCAGCACCGGAAACGCCGGTTTTACAGTCGCAGATAATGCTCTTGGGATCGATGATGCCGGCTTCGACGGCTGGGGCCAGTCCCAGGATGCAGCTCACGGCAAAGCATCCAGGATTGCCCACGATGGATTGCGCATCGGTGATGTCGTGCAGCTCGGGCAGGCCATAGACGGTCTCGTTCAGCAGGGCCGGTGCCTTGTGCACCGGATCGCGGCCGATAAAGTTGGCATACTCGGCATACCGTTCGACCGAGCCAAACCGAAAGTCACCGCTGTAGTCGATAACCTTGGCACCCCTCGCAATCTCCTCTTCGGCAGTCAGCATGCCGACGCCATCGGGAGTGGAGAAGAAGACCACGTCGTAGGCCTCCTGGTTTTTCGGATCCTCCGGCGATACGATGATGTCGTCGCAGAATCCGCGCAGATGGGGGAACACCTCGCTCATTTTACGGCCGGTATCCGACAGGCTCACCAGGCAGGCAATTTCCGCTTCGGGGTGCCGCAACAGCAACTCGGTGATTCCAACGCCGCCATATCCGCCGGCTCCAATGACTTTTGCTTTGATCATACTGCTTCTCCTCGCTCAAAAATGTGCAAAAAACGTAAACCAGCGCATGGCGTGAATCGACACTAAACTTATGTTTTTGGGTTTAAAGCCCGCCGGCAACCATGCATCGTGACTGCAATGAAGATTGGCATCCTATCCGATACCCACGGAAACCTGACCGCGACGTCCGCCGCGGCCCGCGCCATCCGCAAAGCCGGGGTTTCGGCGGTTTTCCACTGCGGCGACATCGGGGGCATGGACGTGCTGGCCGAGCTCGCGGGCGTCTTCGAGCCGCTGGGGATTCCCGTCCATGCGGTCTTCGGCAATGTCGATCTCTATTCCAGCGACTGGAAGTTCTTTCCGTCCAACGTTGGTGTCCAACTCCATGGTCGATTCGGCGACATCACCATCGGCGGAAAACGCATCGCCCTGCTGCACAGCGATGACGAGCGCCTGTACCGCCAAACGATGGCCAGTGGCGGTTATGACCTGGTCCTGACGGGACACACGCATGCAATCCACGACCATAAAGCCGGAACGACCCGTTGCATCAATCCGGGAACCGCCGGGCGTGGCAGTCCCAACACCTGCGCGGTACTGGATTTGAATACTGGAAGACTGGACGTTATTGAACTGTAGCCGCGATCCCTGATCGCGGAGGCATGTATATCGTAGCTCGCATATCCGATGCGAGATTCACATTTAGCGAACGGTCGGGTTCGCGGATCAGATATCCGCGCCACATCATAGATCCGGAAAGGCTTCGACGACGGCATCGCACGTAATCTTCCTGGCTCGCATGTTCAGTGCTGCAGCCCGTCCAGGGCTCTTGGAGAGAAAACCATCCAGCCCCTGGGCAGCCAATTCGCGGCAATAGGCGAGGGTGGCGTTGCATAGCGCATGGCTGCTGGTGCGGCCGACCGCGCCCGGCATGTTGGCCACGCAGTAGTGAACCACTTCATCCACCACATATACCGGATCGCTGTGCGTGGTTGGTTTGCTGGTTTCGCAGCATCCGCCCTGGTCGATGCAGACATCCACGATGACTGCGCCGCGCTTCATGCGCGAAACCAGATCGCGAGTGATCAGCCGTGGCGCTTTTGCGCCGGGAATCAGGATCGATCCGACTACGAGGTCGGCTTCGATGGCATAGTGTTCCACGGCGTGGGGCTCGCAGAAAACCGTGGTCACATTGGGCGGCATTATGTCGTCCAACTGCCGCAGACGGTCGAGGTTGATGTCCATGATGGTCACATTGGCCCCAAGGCCGGCGGCCACCTTGGCTGCATTGGAACCCACCACGCCCCCGCCAAGTATCAGCACGTTGGCCGGCGCCACGCCCGCCACGCCACCCAGCAGGATGCCGCGGCCCATCATGGGGCGTTCAAGGCATTTGGCGCCCTCCTGGACCGACATCTTGCCCGCCACCTCGCTCATTGGCGTGAGCAGGGGAAGGCGTCCGCGTTCATCGGCCAGAGTTTCGTACGCCACGGCGACAATGCCGCTTTTCAGGCATCCCTCTGTCAATTCGCGCGAACTGGCAAAATGGAAATAGCAGAAGACGATTTGTTCCGGCCTTAGCAGGGCGATCTCTTCGGGCTGGGGTTCTTTGACCTTAACGATCATTTCAGCGGTGGAATACAGTGCGGAGGGGGAATCGACGATTTCCGCGCCGACGGCGCGATAATCCTCGTTGTCGAATCCGCTGCCTAGCCCGGCATCGTTTTCGATCAGTACCTGGTGTCCATCCTGCACCAGCAGCTGCACCCCAACCGGCAGCATCGCAATACGATACTCATCCTTCTTCACTTCCCTTGGGACGCCAATAATCATGACCCACCTCGTTTTCTATTAACAAAATGATTGTGGACAGAATAATTCAGATTCTCCGTATATTGGGTTCGTGATGCCGGGGCGGAAGCCATGGAATCCCGTGATGCGGAAATGTACGTAACGTATGAGAAATCATTCATTTCCTGTGGCGATGAATCATTTTGTCCATAATCGTTTTGCCGAGTGAACCCGTTCTTCTTGTTTTGCCTTCCGGTCAAATAACTACTCCGCCCATGCGCGGCTGCGTTCGACGGCGCGGCGCCACTGTTGGAAGCGGCCTTCTGCTTCGTCGGAGCTGATCTGCGGCTCAAAGATGCGGTCGGTCTTGCGGATTGTTGCGAGCTCGTCCAGTCCGCTCCAGAATCCAACCGCCAGGCCTGCGAGGGCGGCTGCACCAAAGGCGGTACTCTCGATCATTTCCGGCCGCTCCACCGGGCGTTGCAACAGGTCGGCCTGGATCTGCATCAGCAGGTTGTTGGCGCAGGCCCCGCCATCCACGCGCAGGCTATCCATCGGCGTGCCGGCATCCTTTTCCATGGCCCGCAGGATTTCCATCGACTGGAAGCACATCGACTCCAAGGCCGCGCGGGCAAGGTGGGCTTTGTTGGAGCCCCGCGTCAGGCCAATGATGGTGCCGCGTGCATGCGGATCCCAGTGGGGGGCGCCGAGGCCGGCAAAGGCCGGTACAAAATAGACGCCGCCGGAATCGGAC
>JBNLGU010000030.1:0-27224 GCA_050306215.1 Pontiella sp. | reverse complement strand
GTTTCGAGGACGAGGGAGCGAAGTCCGACAGGCCATTCCCCGCGAAGCCGAGCGAGACGCAGTCGCGTTGCCGGTGCAGGAACAACAGGAAGGCCGCCGCCAGCGCCTGCGTATACTGCCATTTGGTCATCGTCGCCTTGGGACTCATATAGTCCATCGATGCGCTTTGATCCACCAGCAGGTAGACCGTCATGTTGGTTTCATCTTCCCGCAGGCGGACATGCAGGCGGTCGCTACGCGCATACACCTTCCAGTCGATTCCCTTCAGGTCGTCGCCGGGCTGGTAGTCGCGGTACTCCTTAAACTCGATGCTACTGCCTTGGTAGGGGCTTCTGTGGAGGCCGATCAGAAAGCCGTCGACCAGATAGCGCGCCCGCATTTCCAGCGATGGAAGACGGCTCAACAGTTGGGTATCGAGAAACTCGGTTGACAGGTTGGGTTGCATGTCGTGGTTTACGCTTTAATGACTTCCAGCAAGGTGTTGATGATGGTCTCGGGCGTTTGTTGGTCCGCCTGTGCCTGGTAGTTCAGGATGATGCGGTGACGCAATACCGCATGGGCCGCCTGTTGGATGTCGTCGACCGACACATTGTAGCGGCCGTCCAGCACGGCGTAGACCTTGCCGGCAATCGCGAGGTATTGCGAAGCACGCGGGCCGGCGCCCCAGCGCAGGTATTTGCGCGACACTTCGGGCGACGATTCATCATCGGGACGGGTGGCGCGCACCAGGCGCACCGCATATTCCGCGACGGACTGCGGAACGGGAATCTCGCGGATCGCCGCCTGCAGCTCCATGATTTCTTCCGGCGTGATGACCTTTTCCAGGGGTTCCTGGTGGTCGCGCGTGGTGGAGAGCAGGATTTCGACCTCGTCGCTGAAATCGGGATAGTTCACGTTCAGGCAGAACATGAAACGGTCGAGCTGGGCTTCCGGCAGCGGATAGGTGCCTTCCTGCTCGATCGGATTCTGCGTGGCGAGCACAAAGAACGGTTCTGCCATGGGATGTCGTTCGCCGGCGACGGTTGTACTGTGCTCCTGCATGGCTTCGAGCAGGGCCGCCTGCGTTTTGGGCGGCGTGCGGTTGATTTCGTCGGCCAGAATCAGTTGCGCAAAAACCGGACCCTTGATGAACTTATACTCCCGATGGCCAGTGGCATGGTCCTCTTCGAGGATTTCGTTGCCGGTAATGTCGGACGGCATCATGTCGGGCGTGAACTGGATGCGGCTGAAGCTCAGGGAGGAAATTTCGCCCAACGTCGAAATCAGCAGCGTTTTGGCCAGACCGGGGACGCCGATCAGCAGGCAATGCCCACGCGAGAAGATGGCAATGAGCAGTTCCATGATCAACTGGTCCTGCCCGACGATGCGCTTGTCCAGTTCGCGGTTCAGCCGTTCCCATACAACGGGAAAACGATCGAGTTGTTCGACTATTTTTTCGGTAGGTTCTGCATTCATTTTGTTCCTTCTTCCTGGTCGGTGAGGTGATGTTTAAGACGGGCATTCCATTCGGCAACCTGTGCCTTGAAAATCGGGTAGTCCTTCGGGGGAATCGAGGGTTGGTCGAGCAATAACCGCGCAGTGCGTTCCCATCCATCGTCGGTGGGCGCATAGGAGGCTTCCATGGTGGCGAGGTCGGTTTTCTTTTCCCACTGCCGGGCCGACGGTGTTGACGAATCCCCTTTGATCCGGATGGACTGGAAGATATTCAGCCGTTGCCCGTCGTTCAGCATCAACGTGCGATTGCGTTGCGGCACCGCCACGGCGTCCCACAGGTCGTAGGGTGCGTCCAGGCTGGCGCGCACCAGCGACCAGTCCTTGCCGTAGCAGTGTGCCGTAACCTTCAGCGGGACCGAAAGATCGGACAATGCGGTGGTTTCGATGTTATCCACGGAGAGACCGCTCACCTGATCGTTGATCATATGCTGGAGGGTATATTGGGCCTGCAGGGGCGATGCTCTTTTCAAGGTGCGTCGCAGGAAGTAGTCCGATAGACCCGTTGCTGCGATCTCGATGGTGCCCGCAACCGAACCGTCCGAAGCAACGTTCAGCACCCATTGCTGTGAAAGGCCGCTCACATAGCGGTGCGGTTGCTTGATGGTTTTGAAGGCCGTTGCGTCGTCCATGAGCACAAGGGCCGAGCGGTCGATATCGCCGGGCGGCAGCGAGGCAAAGGGCGTCGAGCCGTCCGTTGCATCGCACCAGAGTCCGTCCGGATAGCCTTCGAGTTTTGGGAAAAAGGCGACCGCATGGTTGAACTGCCAGCTTGGGAACGTTTCATCCGTGCTGGATGCGCGGTTGACAAGGGCCATGTAGCCGGTGACGCCGACGGATCGCGCCATGGCCACCAGCGCGTTGGCCTTGTCCTTGCAGTCGCCGTACAGGCTGGAGCACACCTCGCCGGGGAGGCGCGGGCGGAAGGCGCGGGCGCCGATGGGCGTGGTTTCATAGCGGAGATCACACAGGAATTCGTAGATGTCCTGCACCTTCTCCGCGTCGGTCTTGGCTTCCGCCGTTAGTGCGGCCGCCTTCTCGGTTGCCGTGTCGTCGAGCGCATCGCTGCCAACCAGGAGTTGGTCGCTCCATTCCCTAAAGGCGTCCCAGGAGTCGAGCGACGAAACCACGAGCCGGATGGCCATGTCGTTGAAGGGGGGATCGTAGGGCAGGGGCTCCAAGGCGGGGATGGCCCCGAATTCGAAATCCAGCTTATGGCTGTATTCACCGGTCGACTCCTCCGGTATGGCGGTGGTGCCGTAGAGTTTGTAGTGGATATCGCGTTGCTTGGGATATTCCACCACCACGCGTGCGGAGGCGATGGGGATGGATTTCTGCAGGGGGATCTTCTCGTCGATGATCGGCAGGGTCGAGTCTGCCGCCTGGGTTTCGGCGATATCCAGTTCGATCAGGCAACCGGCCTGAACCGCCGGCACTTTGAGGTTGTGGTAGCGAACGCCCCTATCGTGGTTGTTGACGGTCGTAGCGTCCAGTTTCATGAAGCGGCCATCCGGATAGATCACCCGCGCGGTTTTGATTTCAAGCGTCCGCGACGGGGGATAGTCCTCCAGCATGATGTGCCGGTAGGTTTCGACGGCCACGTTGTCGAGAAGGTAGATGCGGGACTGTTTTTCGACGGACAGCGATTCGTCGAGATTGATCACCATGCGTCGTTCCATGCGCGTGATGAAGGCCGGGAAACCCGCCTGTGCGGGGGCTTGTTGCCGGGCATCCTCGATCAGCTTGCGTGTCTCGTCTGTGGCGGGTTGCAGTTGTTCCTTCTCGCGTTCCGTGAGCATTCCGTCGAATACGGAAAAGTCGATCTTGGCCGGTTTAGCCGGTTCGGTGGTTTCGTCCGGTGTTGCAGTGGCCACGGCTACGGCTACGGCTTCCGCTTCGGCACCTGCCCGTGCGTCGCGACCAGCCAGAGACCATGCATTTGCCGCGGTCGCCGGGGCCGCGAACGGATACACATCGATGTCCGTTCCATCAAACAACTGGGAAACCTCGGCTACAGCCAGATTCTGCGCCTCGTATTCCGCTTCGGTCGCGGCGGAAGCCTTGTCGAACACCGCACGGCAATCGGTCGTCAGGTTGGTGGCCCAAATGTCAAAAAGATGGTCGGGGAGCAAGGGGGGATTCAGCTGGGCATCCGAGCTGGCCGCAGTCAGAACGCAACGGTCGGAGCGTGTACACAACAGTTTCATGAAGGGGGCGCTGCCCTGGTTCAAGGCAAGGATATACTGCGGTGCCTTAATCTGGTCCAGCGCGGCGGCCAGCTTGTTGCCGGACAGGCGCTTGCCCTTGGTGGCCAGCGTTACGCCCCGCGAACTGTTGCTGGCGTAGCCGTAGAGGACGAGCCAGAATTCGTCGGACGGTCCGAGGGTTTTCGCTTCCTTCGCGAGCTGGGCAAGTATTGCCGTGTCGGTGGCGGCATCGCTGCCTTCCAGAGCGGCCTTTCCCCCTTCGAAGTAGAGGCTGATGCGGTCGAAGCCCGCTTTTTCGAAAAGGGCTTTGGTGTCGCGGCAGTAGGCCTTGTTCTTGTCCGAGAGTTGCTGTTCGCCCGCCCGGACGGAAACAATCATGGCATGGCGCGCCGCCCAGGCGGATGGCGCGCAGGCGAATCCGAAGGCGATCCCCGCAACCAGAGCGGCATGTTTTCGTATGAACCGATTCAACCCCATTCTTCCTTTCACTCCTAATGCGACATGACGTACATCATGATATTGACACCCATTTTTATGGCCTTTTCCGAGTCGATTCCCGGATACCATCCACTGTTAATGTATCCATGTTTGATATAGTAGTCGTACCACCCGCAATGCATGTCCGTTGAACTCAGAAAGACGGCCATGCGCCCGTCGATGAACACGGCCTGGCCCTTGTGTTCGACTCCTTGTATATAGGGAAGTCCGTCCAAATCGTAGAACGAATGGTAGATTTCGTGGCCGTTGGGCAGTGGAACCATGGGACGCCCGAACAGGTGTTCGATCTTTGCCTTGAGATCGAGATAGAAGGCGTCTACGCGCCCCGCCCCGTTGGCCACGCAGTCGTCGGCAAAGAGAAACCCTCCGCGCTTCAGGTATTCCAACAGGTTGTTGGCTTGGTTTGGGGGAAGTTCCAAGGCGCCGTCGGAGGTCATGAACAGGAACGGGAACTGGCAAACCTGGTCCAGGTTGTCCAGGGAGACCGTATAGCGGGTGGTGTCGATGTTGAGTCCGGTCCGCTTTTTCAATTCCTTCAGCAGAATAATGTCGGCTTCGGGAACGGCATCCCATTTATCCTCGGTTGCCTTGAGGTTGTTGAATTTTATCCGGGCCCAATGAAAAGGTTCCATGGTGTCCCGCTTGTCTCGCGCGCCAAACGCCATGGCGCAGGCTGAAAGGAGAAGCCCGCCGAAGGTCCGGCGTTTTATGGACGTGCTGAACATGGGGCTGTTTTGCCCATCTGGATAACACGACAGGACTTCATTCCCCATGCTTTGTTTTATTCGTATGTTCTCAATGAAATTCATCATAGCCAATGTGGTTAGTGCGACATGACATACATAAAAAGGTTGGTGCCCATTTTTGATGCGTTATCGGACTGAGCGTAGTATCCATTAATACCATGTTCTTTACGGTCCTGATCCTTCCATCCGCAGTGGATGTCCGATGGGCTCAGGAAAACAGCCATGCGCCCGTCTATGAAAAGGGCGTATCCCCCGTGTTCAACGCCCTGCATATGTGGTAGACCGTTCGGGAGGTCGTAGAAGGAATGGTAGATTTCGTGGTTGTTGGGTAATCGAACCATCATTTCGCCAAACAGCTGCTCGATCTTGCTCCTGAAATCCAGAAAGAAGGCATCGACTCGGCTTGTGCCGTTGGCCACGCAGTCGTCGGCGAAGAGGAATCCCCCGCGCATCAGATATTCCTTCAGGTTGTTGGCTTGGTTCGGGGGGAGTTCAAGGGCTCCATCGGAGGTCATGAACAGGAGAGGGAATTTGCACATTTCATCGACGTCTTCCAACGAGACCACGTACCAAGTGGGATCAATGTTCAAGCCGGAGGCTTGTTTTAGTTTCTTCAGGAAAAAGATATCGCCCGATGGACCCGCGTTCCACTCGTCCTGCGTACTTCTGACATTCTCGAATTTTATCCGGCCCCAATGAAAGGGTTCCATGTGGTCGCACTTGTCGCTCGCGCCAAGCGCCGCGGCACAAGTCGAGAGCAGAAGTCCACCAAACGCCCGTCTTCTTATTGGAATACCCATAATCCATCCATACTCATACTTTTCGCGATGTGGTCTCAATCTTTATAAATGGAAAATAAGTTTTCATTGTTAAATTATTGTGCCGACCGGTGGTTTCAACCCACCTGTCTGGCTCTATTCCTATCCATGATCAGTGCGACATGACATACATCATGATGTTGACTCCCATCTTAACGGCCTCCTCGCACCTGGATTGCGGGAAATATCCGGCTTCCCCATGGCTGTTGAGCTCAAGGCTCTTCCAACCGCAATGGATGTCCGTGGAGGTGAGGAAAATGGCCATTCGGCCGTCAATGAACAGGGCGTATCCGCCATGATTAATACCATTGATGTATGGAACCCCATCGGGCAAGTCGTAGAAGGAATGGTAGATCTCGTGGTTGTTGCGTAGTTTGGTCATGGGGCGGCCGAACAGGGCTTCGATTTTTTCCCTGAAATCGAGGAAGAATCCATCCACCCGCCCTTCCGAGAAAATGCAGTCGTCGGCGAAGACGAAGCCTCCACGCTTCAGGTATTCGACCATGTTGCGCTGCTGCTGGGGGGTAAACTCGAAACGGCCTTCCGAGGTCATGAACAGGAAGGGGTACTTGCACATCTCGTCCAAATTTTCCAAGGGGGCTACATACCAGGTGGTGTCGATGTTGAGGCCGGTGCGGGTCTTCAGTTCCTTGAGCATGTAGACGTCGGCGTTCGGGTGGGCATTCCATTCGTCCTTCACCTTGTCGGTGGTCAGGAACTTGACGCGCGCCCAGTGGAACGGTTCCATGGTGTCGCGTTTGTCGGCGGCTCCATAGGCCATGACGCATGACGACAGAAGCAGTCCTCCAAAGGTCCTTCTTTTGATGGATCGATTCGGCATGAATGTTCCAACGCTTACCGCAGTTTACAAAGAATGCACAGATGCAACAATGGAACATAAATTGTCACTTGTTTCAAAAACAAACAAGCGGTTATGCCATGGATTCTTTATTGGAGGTTTTTCGGGTAATCGAAATCGGAACGTTGGATGGCACACGTGTCGATATCCATCCATCGGTCGGTCTCAAGCTTGAGGGTGGCGATGGCGCAGGTCGGCATTTGGTCAATGTGAACATCGGCGAGTTGGTTGACCAGCCTTCCTATGGAGGGATTGTGGCCGATGATCAGGGCCGATTTGTACCGGTCCGGTATGGATCGTATGATCTCCAGCACGGCGTCGGTTGAAGCCTCATAGAGCGATTCTTGAAAAACAACCCGATCCAGACGAACGCCGATTTTAGGCGCTATCAATTCAATGGTTTCCCGGGTGCGTTGAGCGGGGCTGCATACGATGATATCCGGATGAACCTTCCGTTTCGCAAGGCGCAGTCCCATTTCCGGGGCGTCGCGCAGGCCGCGCTGGTTGAGCGGGCGATCAAAGTCGCTTTGGCGCATGTCCGCCCAGTTTGATTTGGCGTGGCGCATTAGATAAAGGGTCTTAGCCATCGGATGCTCCGAATCCATGTGGAAGCAGTTCTGCGAGTGTGTGGGTTGTTATTCCGTCGGTCGTTGATATATGGACGAGGAAACCAGGTCCGCAAAACTCGGCCAAAACCTGACGGCAGGCGCCGCAGGGAAATGGGGCCGGCTCGTCCGAGGCGGCAATGGCGATCGCGTTAAATTGGTTGTGTCCGGCAGCGATGGCTGAAAAGACGGCAGTGCGCTCGGCACAGTTGGTCAGGCCATAGGAGGCGTTCTCCACGTTGCATCCCGTGATGACCGTTCCATCCGAGCAAAGCAGTGCCGCGCCGACCTTGTAGCCGGAATAGGGCGCGTGCGCGTTTTCCATCGCTTGGCGTGCGATGTCGATCAGGTCATTCGGATTCATAGGATTTCCTGTTTTTGGCGAAGCATCCTCAATCCCCCTCTGGAACATTCTTTTAACCGCAAAAGAACGCAGGGAGCGCAAGAGCCTCTATCGGCAGTGGTATATTGTTTTCTTTGAGTTCCTTGTGTTCTTTCGCGGTTTCAATTTTCTGATGCTTCAGTTTCCCTGCGTTTTCTCGGCCAGCTCGTTAAGGAAGGTTTCGATGGTTTTTTTCATGCGCGGCATAGCTTCGGCCGCGGTTTCATTGACGTCTTCGTGGGTCAGCTTGACCGGGCTGATCCCGGCGGCCCAGTTGCAGATGCAGGAGAGGCCGGCCACGCGCATGCCGAGCGCGTTGGCTACGATGGCCTCGGGCACGGTCGACATGCCGACGGCGTCGGCCCCCATGGCGGCGAACATCTTGATCTCCGCCGGGGTTTCAAAAGTGGGCCCCGTGGTGGCGATATAGGTGCCGCCGGCATCGGCGCCGGCGTTTATCAGCTGTTGTCGCAATTCCTGGTCGTAGACCTCGGACTGGTCGGGGAAGCGGGTTCCAAACTTCGGGTTATGCGGGCCGATCAGGGGGTTGGAACCGAGCATGTTGATGTGGTCTTCGATGACCATCAGGGATCCGGGCGGCAGGGTGGAGCTGATGCCGCCTGCGGCGTTGGTGAGCAGAACCGAGTCGGCCCCTAACGCATGCAATAGGTAGACGGGAAGAATGACCGGGGTCCAACCTTCGCCCTCGTACCAATGCCGCCGACCCTGGAAAACCAACAGATCCATGCCGTCGATCGTTGCGAGACGCAACGTGCCCGCATGACCGAGCACTCCGGTGGCGCCCATGCCCGGCAGGTTGGTATATTGGATTTCCGGTCCCGATAGATCGCGAACGACATCGCCCCAGCCGGACCCCAGAACGAGTCCGCAACGCGGTTTGGCATCGGGCCAGGTCTGCCGCAAAGTGTCCGCGGCGGCATCAAGCAGGGTTTGTTTGATTTGTGTTCCCATGTTGAAAGGGTAATGCGCGGGCAGGGACGAATCAATACCTTGTCGATTCTAATGAGCCGTGTTGTTGCCCAGCATCAGGATCGCGGCAACGAGTACCAGCACTACCACGATGACACGGAGGAAACGTTCCGGCATGCGAACCGAAAGCTTGCTTCCGTGATAGACGCCGGCCAGCGAGCCCAAAGCCATAATGATGGCCGTGACGTGGTCCTGGGCACCGTGAAGTCCATAGATCATGGCCGTCACCATCGTCAGGATGAAGGCAATAAAGATCGCGGTGCCTACGGTGCGCGCGGCCGGAAGGCCGAAGAGAATAATCAGTATAGGTACAATCAACACGCCGCCGCCGATGGAGGTGGCTCCTATGAGCCCACCGGAGATGGCCCCCAGCAGGACGCACAGCTCGATGCGCACCACCTTCTTTTCCTGGATGTGTTCGGCCAGCTCGCGCTCCTTCTCCACAACCTTGGGCTTGGCGCGCGTAACCATGTTCAGGATCATGATGACGACGGACAAGAAAACCACGCCGACAATGAAGTGGGTCAGGATCTCCTTAAAATGCGTGTTGTCGCCTTGGTTGCTGATCCAAAACGCCATCGCGATGTTGGCAGGAACGGCACCCGCGAGAAAGCGGGCTGAAATATTCCAGTCGATGGTCTTGAGCTTGTAGTGGTGGATGGTTGCCGTGATTTTGGTGAGGAAGGCATACAGGGTGGTGGTGCCTACGGCGGTGATTGGATCGATGTGCAGAATCAGGGTCAGCGATGGCAGCACCAGCACGCCGCCACCGACGCCGGTGAGCCCGATGCAAAAGCCGATCACCATACCCAGCAACAGGCGCATGGTGATGTCGGCTAAAGTCAAGTCCATGAAGGTCATGCGAAAATCCCAAAAGGAAATAGGTTAGCGCTCTCGATATGCGCGTGCCAATCCTATTGTGTGGCCATTTGGGTGATATTGAGCAGGACTTCGCAGATGATCAGATACTCCTTGATATCAACATATTCCGCCAGCTGATGGAATTTGTGCGAGCCCGTGCCGAGGGTGATGGTCGGGAGGCCCTTTTCGTTAAAGTTGTTGGCATCCAGTCCTGCATCCATGACGAGTGGATTGGGTTCGAGTCCGGTGGCGGCCACCGCCTTGCCGGCAATCTTCACGCAGGCTTCCGACTTTTTGAGGCGGAAGGCGCGGTAGTCGCTGATGGTCGTAAACTTGACCGAGCCGCATTTGCCTTCGTCGTTGGTGACGGCCTTGGCTGCGGTTTCGAAGCTGGTTTTGTAGACCTTGATGATTTGCTCGAGAAAGGCGGGGCTATGGCTGCGACACTCGCCGGTCAGGATGGTCCGGTCCATCACCTGGTTATTGGCTTCGCCTCCATGGATGGTGCCCAGGTTGGAGGTGCCGGTGCGGTTGCCCTTCACGATCTTGCCGAAATAGCCTTTCTCCGCGATGGCTGCCATGGCCTTGGAGGCAATCAACCCGGCGGAGATGCCTTTTTCGGGTTCCAGTCCGGCATGGACGGACAACCCCGAGATTTCCACCTGCCAGCGAATGGCGCTCATGGCGCCGATAACGAGTTCGTTCGGATATTGCCCGTCGAGGTTGAAGCCCATGGCCGGATGGCCCAGATCCTCGAAGCGAACCATGCGCGAGCCGTGCAGGCCGGTTTCTTCGGCGATGGGAAACAGCAGGGTGATAGGCGGATGGGGGAGTTTGTGCTTCAGCAACACTTCGGCCATGGTGATGATCGCGGCACAGCCGGAGCGGTCGTCGCCGCCGAGGCCGGTCTTCCCTTTTGGTACCACGCGGTTGCCCTTCACGACCGGGACTGCGCCTTTGCAAAGCGGCACCGTGTCCATGTGCGCGGAAAACATAATGCGCGGCGCGTTTTTGATCGTGCCCGGCATCTTCACGATCAGGTTGCCGATTTCATATTCCTTGCCCAGTCGTTTGTGCGCATCGTCGGTCTTGATCCACGCCTTTTTACAGCCGGCATCCAGCAGTTTTTTAGTGATGGCGGCAACGACTTTTGATTCCTGTCCTGTCGGTCCTTCGACTTCCAGCAGATCCAGCAGGTTGATCAAGGCCTGTTTTTTTTCAATGGGGGATGATTTCATAAATGCGCTCTTTGGGTTGGATGGGTTCTTCCGATGCTTCGAAGGCGTGAACTCTTTTGGGTGATAGTGTCATGCCATCGTATTTTTTCTCAATGATCCACGGGGAAAGCTTGGAGCGAGGATACGCAGTACGCCGGAGGAATGGCAACGTCAATTCTCCGTTTACAAGCTGGTGGTATCTCAAATTCCAGCCCGCCTCCGGTCGGGAGCTGCTGAGAGGGTAGCGCCGTGTGTTGAGCTTCCGATCCGGTGCATAAGAAGTGTTTATCGACATGGCATTCGAAATGCTCTACGATGTATTCATCTTTCCGGAGCTGTAGCGAGTGAGGTCAGGCCGGAGACGAGGAAAGCATTTAGCGGGGTCTGGCTTTAGTGTGGAAGGAGACCTATGGGCGATAAGGATCAATTTTCAGCTGAGCTGCAAGAGCTGCGCGAGCGCGCCGAACGACGGTTAACGCCAAACGGCAAGCGGGATATCGAGCAGATGTCGATCGAGGATATCGCGAAAGTCCTTCATGAACTGGAAACGCGCCAGATCGAACTGGAGCTGCAGAATAAAGAATTGCAGCGGACCCATGGCCAGCTAACTGAGACGTGCGATCAGTACACCCATCACCCCGAGCAAAAGCAGGCGGAGAAGGCGCTGCGGGAGAGCACGTCCTTCTTTTGTGGCTTGATCAACGCAATCCCCGGCCCGGTTTTGTTGAAAGATCCGGAGGGGGTCTTTCTGGCCTGCAATTCGGCGTTCGCGCACCTGTATGGTGTAAAAGAGGCGGAGGTTTGCGGCAAGACCGATTACGATTTTGTTGACAAGGAAAAGGCGGACTTTTTCCGCGCCAACGACCGTAAGGCCATTGCGGTGGGTGCCAGCATGAACGAAGAGCACTTGGTCTTTACCGATGGCAGCTACGAGGGCGACTATGAAGTCCTCAAGTCCCCGATGCTGGATCTGGAAGGTAATCTCATTGGGGTGCTGGGCATCGCCCGCGACATCACCGACCGCAAGCGTGCGGAAGCGATGGCTCTGGAGAGCGAGAGCCGCTTGCGGGAAGCTCAGAGGATGGCACAACTGGGAAGCTGGAAATGGGATATCAAGACCGGTGATGTCGAATGGTCCGATGAATTATTCAACATCTTCCATCTCGATCCCAAAGAGTTTACCCCGAAAATCGATTCGATCCTGGCGTTGTCTCCCTGGCCCGAAGATCATGAGCGTAACAATGAGTTGATCAAACGCGCGACGGAAAACCATGAACAGGGGTCATACGAACAGAGGTTCCTTCTTCCGGATAAGAGCATTGGTTATTACTTCTCAACATTCCGGGGAATCTATGACGACGACGGGGTTCTCGTTTCCATGATTGGCACCGCACAGGACATCACCGAGCGCAAGCGGGCGGAGCAGGCGCTACGGGAGAGTGAGTCACGCTACCGCCTGCTGATGGAGCACGCCACCGACGTGATTTGGGTGGTCGATGCCGAGAGCCTGACCTATGTCTATATCAGTCCATCGGTCGAGCGCGTGCTCGGATTTACGGACAAGGAGTGGATCGGCCGAACCGTGTCGGAAGCGGTAACCCCGGCCTCACTGGAACAGATCCAGGCGACCACCCCGGTTCGCATTGAGAGGATGATGCGTGGGGACTCCACTACCTTCACCGATGAAATCGAGATGATTCATAAAGCCGGGCACACGGTTTGGACCGAAATTCACATGCATTTCGTGGTGAATCCCAATACAAGCCGGATTGAAGCCACCGGCATTCTTCGCGACATCACCGAGCGCAAGCGTGCGGAAGAAGCCCTGGCGGCAGAGCAACGACTGCTTACTAGTTTGATCGAGAGCAGTCCCGACAGCATCTACTTTAAGGATCGGCAAAGCCGTTTCCTTCGGATCAACAAAGCCTTGGCGGAAAAGATTCAGGTGCAAAGTCCGGATGACGCGCTTGGCAAGACCGATTTCGACTTTTTTGGAAAAGACCATGGCCCCCAGGCCTACGAAGACGAGCAGCACCTGATTGCCACCGGCGAGCCACTCATCGACATGGAGGAACGGGAGGACTGGCCGGATGGGCGGGTCACCTGGGTGTCCAGCACGAAGATGCCGATGCGCGACAACGAGGGGCGGATTGTCGGCCTCATGGGCATCTCGCGCGATATCACCGAGCGTAAGGAGGCAGAAGTGGCCTTGCGCGATTCCGAACGGAGGTTCCGCACGTTGTTTGAGGGTGCGGCCGAGGGCATCGCAATTGCCGATGTGGAGTCACGCACGCTCGGGTACGTCAATCCGGCAATCTGCGAAATGCTCGGCTATACCGCGGAGGAACTGACGGGAATGGGCGTCCAGGACATTCATCCTGCTGAAGATCTGCCTGCCGTTTTCGCAGCGTTTGAGGCCCAGGCACGCGGCGAACAACAATTGGCACCGGACATTCCATGCCTTCGCAAGGACGGAACCGTCCTGATCGCGGACATCAACACGGCGCCGGTTGAGCTCGACGGTCAGCTCTGTCTGGTCGCCTTCTTTACCGATGTGACCGAGCGCAAGGAAGCCGAGGCGGAACGGCAGCGACTGGAAAGGCAGTTGCGCGAGAGGCAGCGGCTGGCCTCGGTCGGTGTGCTGGCCAGCGGGATCGGGCACGAATTCAACAATATCCTGCAAGCCATCACGGGTTATTGCGAGATCATGCTCATGGAAATGGAGGCCCAATCCACCCAGCGCCAGAATATACTCGAAATCAAGACGGCGGCCTACCATGCCGGGGAACTGGCCCGGGAGTTGCTGGCCTTCAGCCGGCAAGGGCCGTTGGAATGCGAGGTGGTGGATCTTAATGAGGTGCTTCGCGACAGCGAACCCCTGCTGCTGCAGGCGCTGGATGAAACCACCCCCCTGAAGCTGGAGCTGGATCCGCAGTTGAAACCGATTTTTGCCGACGCCGCACATATCCGGAAGGTGGTCATGAATCTGGTCGTCAATGCCCGCGATTCCATGCCGGACGGAGGGGCCGTGACCCTTTCCACGATGAACTGGACGATCACGAAAGAGGAGCTTCCCGAACTGCCCAATGCCAAGGCGGGGTCGTTTGCCTGCTTCTCCGTGGAGGATACCGGTTGCGGGATGAACAGAGAACAGTTGGCGCATATATTTGATCCGTTTTACACCACCAAGCCGGTGGGCCAGGGAACCGGGCTGGGGCTCGCCGTCGTCTATGGCATGGTGCAGGAACACGACGGTTGGATGTCGGTCGCCAGCGAGCCCGGTCGGGGAAGCGTGTTCACCGTCTTCCTGCCGGTCCAAAGCGGGGACATCGGGAATGGCCTTCCGGAGGCCAAGGGCCCGGCCCGGCGGGAAATCCTGCTGGTGGCGGACGACGCTATCGTACAGAGCCTGGCCGAAGAGACTCTTATGGGCATGGGGTATGAGGTGACCCTGGTTGAAACCGCCCAGGCAGCCAAGGAGGTCTTTACCCGGAAGAACGGGGCGTTCGATCTGCTGTTTATGGATGTGATGCTGCCCGACGGCAACGGAATTGATCTGGCCGACGCCTTGCTCGAACGAAGTCCTGGATTGCCGGTACTGCTCTTCAGCGATTGTAGCGATGAAGAAGTCAACATCGGGCGGATCACCACAAGCGGGTATCGCTGCATAAAAAAGCCGTTCGGACTGAAGCATTTCTTGGCTGTCATCGAACAAGCCTTCACGGCAGGATAAAACGAACTATTGAACGGTTAGGGCCAGGGATACTCTGTCAGAGCATTGATTAAGTCGAAGCCACTATGGTTTCCAAAACGAGCGGCGGTGCTTCTACGGGATGCCCCACGATTTTAAAAGCGGTTTCCACTGCGTGCAACAGCTCGATTTTATTTTCATGGCCGTTCGAGTGGATAAGGCAAAGCGGTTCGCCTTTTTCAACGTGTTCGCCGATCTTCTTCAAGTCCGACAGGCCGACGGCGGGATCGATGGCGTCGGTGGTTTTGGTACGTCCGGCGCCCAGCAGCAGGCAGGCGCGGCCGATGGCCTCGGCGTCGGCCTTTGCGACATAGCCGGATTTCGGTGAGGGCAGGGGAATCTGCTTTTTGGCGGTCGGCAGTCCGGCGTAGGGATCACCGCCATGGCAGGCCACCATCTCTCGGAATTTCTGCAATGCGGTTCCCTCTTCGAGAGCCTTGCTGGGATTCGTATTTTCAATGCCGGCCAGTTCGAGCATCTGCTTGGCCAGCTCGATGGTCAGGCCTTGGGAGTCCGATGGACCTCTCCCGTGAAGGATGTCTAGGGACTCTCGCACTTCGAGTGCATTGCCGACGGCGTGGCCGAGCGGCTGGTTCATGTCGGTAATGAGTGCGACGACCTTTTTCCCCATGGCGGTGCCGGTGTCTACCAGCGCTCGGGCCAGCTTGCGCGCGTCGTCGATATTCTTCATGAAGGCGCCGGAACCACACTTGACGTCGAGTACGAGCGCGTCGATGCCTTCGGCCAGCTTTTTTGACATGATGCTGGAGACGATCAGCGGGATGGAGGGGACGGTAGCGGTGACGTCGCGCAAGGCGTAGAGCTTCTTGTCGGCAGGGGCGATTTCGGCGGTCTGTCCGATCATCGAGCAACCGACCTTTTTGAGTGTTTGGAAGAATTCGGCTTCGGAGAGGCCGGTGTGGTAGCCGGGGATGGATTCGAGCTTGTCGAGCGTTCCGCCGGTGATGCCGAGGCCGCGGCCGGAAATCATGGGCACAACGGCGCCGCAGGCGGCGACGAGTGGGGCGAGGGGGATGGAGATCTTGTCGCCGATCCCGCCGGTGGAATGTTTGTCGACCTTGGCACCCATAATGCTCTTAGGATCAATGACTTTTCCTGATTCCATCATGGCGAGGGTGAGATCGGCGGTTTCGCGGGGTGTCATGCCCTTGAAGTAGATGGCCATGGCCAGCGCTGCCATCTGGTAGTCGGGAATGGAGCCTGTGGTGTAGTCGGCTATAAACGCGTGGATTTCTTCGGGGGCAAGTTCCGCGCCGTCGCGTTTTTTCTCGATGATCCATTGGGGAAGCATGACGGCAAGATACGCGGGACGACGGATTTATAGCAATGTCAAAAGCCGTGGTTGAATTGGGGTACACTTTTTGGTAGTTCTATCTGCCGGTCTGCTTGAGGAGTAGTACTGGGTAGCAGATGTTTGCACTATGAAAAAACTATCATTTAAGCTGCTGGGCCTTCCGGCCGCCGCCACGATCAGCGTGGGCTACCTCCTGATTGGGTTGGCCTGGACTTCCTGGTCCGATAAAGCCCTTCGTTCCGTAGTTTCCGATCCGGATATCGAATCCGTTTTCCAGATGTATAAAGCCTGGTTTTATGTGCTTTTAACCGCCCTGCTACTATATGCCGCGCTGAAGCGCCTCTATTGGCATATCAACCGAACCCATGCGAAACTGCTGGAAAACGAGGAGCGGTTGCGGCTGATTTTCGACCATGCCGAAGATGGCATTCTTCTTTTGAAAGAGGATTATACCATTATCGACTGCAATCCCGGCATCTGTAGAATATTTGGTGTTGATTCCTCGGCCGACCTGATTGGTAAATCCATCGCTGATTTTTCCCCCGAGCGGCAGCGGGATGGCCGGCTATCGTCGGAAGCCGCTCGGGACGTCATGAGCAAGCTGGTGATGAACGAATCGCAACAGTTCTACTGGCAGCACATCCAGCCTTCCGGTGCGTTGGTTGATGTTGAAGTATCTAAAACGCGTATCAAGCTGGGTGATGCCACTTATATCCAGGCCATTGTCCGGAATGTGACCGAACGTTTCATCCAGGAGAAGAAGCGGGAACGCGAAGAGCGACGCAACCATCTACTGCTCGAACTCTACGAAAAGGCAGATGCGCTGTCGGACAAGGAGCTATACGACCTTGTGCTGGATCTGGCCGTTTCGTCGACCAATAGCGAGATCGGATTCCTTCATCTGGTTTCGGACGATCAGGAAACGATTTCCATGACGGCATGGAGCGGGGGGCTTCTGAACGACTGCGCCGCCGAATTCGACGACCACTATCCGCTGGAGAAGGCGGGCAACTGGGTGGATTGCGTTCGTCTTAAACAAGCGGTGATCTATAATGATTTTCCGCATTCGCCCAACCAGAAGGGTCTCCCCGAAGGCCATGTTCAAATGCGCCGCTTCATGAGTGTCCCGGTGATTGAAGACGGGAAGGTCAGGGCGGTACTTGGAGTGGGAAACAAGGAGGCGGAGTACGACGAAAACGATACCGTCCAAGTCAAGTTGGTGGCGAGCGAACTTCACAAGATCGTGAGCCAGCGGCGGTTGATGAAGGCCTTGAAGGACAGCGAATCCTCGCTTTCGGAGGCCCAACGCATTGCGCATATCGGTAGCTGGAGTCTTGATCTGGTAAACGACACGCTGGAATGGTCGGACGAGGTGTACAGGATTTTCGGTCTCGACCCGGATTCGCTGACGCCTTCCTTCGAGGGCTTTCTGGATGTCATACACCCGGAAGACCGGGAGATGGTGCAACGGGCATACACCGATTCCCTGAACAACCAGACTCCGTACGAAATCGAACACCGCCTTCTGCTGAAGGATGGAACCATCAAGTTTGTACGCGAGCGATGTGAAACCCAATATGCGAATGACGGCATTCCTTTGCGTTCGATTGGGACCGTGCAGGATGTGACGGAACAAAAGCGGATGCATGATGCGGTGCATGCCAGTGAAGAGCGGTTCCGCAGTCTCTTGAACCAGGCGGGAGACGCATTTTTTCTGCACGATCTTGAAGGGCGGATTCTGGATGTTAATGAGAGTGCCTGCTCCAGCCTGGGCTATAACCGTGACGAGTTGCTCTCGTTGACCGTTTTGGATGTCGAAGCAGCGGTTAAAAGCAACGAAGACCTAGAAGAGGTATGGAAATCGATCCGGTCAAGAAAGCCCATTACATTTGAGGGTAGGCACCGTCGCAAAAACGGCACCACATTTCCAGTGGAGGTGCGTCTGGGTCGGCTGGAGTTGGGCAACGATATCTTCTTGCTGGGTTTGGCGCGCGACATCTCGGACCGCAAGCTGGCGGAGGATGCGGCGGCCCGGGAACAGGAGCGGCTCAAGTTCATCTTTGACTCCTTGCCCATCGGCATCTGCTTGAACCGGATGCATCCTGACGGAAGGGAAACCCGCATGATCAACGATGCCCACCTGCGCATGGCCGGCATCCGCCGCGAGCAGGACGAGCCGGCGAGTTGGTTCAAGGTCAGCCATCCGGACGACCGCAGTCGGCAGTCGACTCTTTACAGACAGGTCGATGAGGGGAAGATCAACCAGTTCACGTTGGATAAACGCTATGTCCGGACGGACGGACAAGTTGTTTGGGTCATGTTTTGCCTGCAACGGCGGAAAATGGATGATGGCGGTTTCGAGGATTTGACCGCCGTGGTGGACATTACGGAACGCAAGCTGGCGGAAGAACTGTTGTTCAAGCGGGAACAGGAGTTTCGCGCCCTGGTGGAAAACTCGGAGTATATCATTGCCCGCTTCGACCATGACTGCCGGCGCACCTATGTCAATCCCGCGTACTTGGAAATGGCCCAGATGCCCCGGGACGATCTGCTTGACTGTGCCCCGGAACATCGTTCGCCTTTGTCGCCCGACGATGCGGCGGTGCTTCAAGGCGTGTTGCACAGGGTGCTGGATGGCGGCATTCCGGAATCAGTCGATCTGCCCGTGACGAAGGCGGGCGACACGCAACATTGGTACCATATCCATGTGGTTCCTGAGCATGACCAGGAAGGTGCCGTGGAGAGTGCGCTGCTGACGGCCCACGACATCACGGAGCGCAAGCAGGCGGCGGAGGAGCTGTTGGAGGCCAAGCAGCAACTGCAATATATCCTCAACAACACCCATGACGTCATTTTCCAGATCGACCTGAAGGGAAACTACATCTTTAGCAATGTTGCCGCAGAGGATATGACCGGGTATCCATTGGAGCGATTGCTGGGCATGAACATGATGGAGTTGATCGCGCCGGAACACCAGCAGATGGTGGCGGGGCGCCTTGAGAAGCGTATCGCCGGCGATCTGGACGAAACCACGTACAGTTTCGAGATTATCCACAAGGATGGACACCGCGTTTGGGTCGAGTTGGAGACCAAGGGGGTGTTCAGCGAGGACGGAACGCTTCAAGCCATCCAAGGGGTTGCGCGTGATATCACCGACCGCAAGCGAATGGAGGACGCGCTCGAGAAGCGGATTGTCTCCCTCACCCGGCCGTTGGACCAGGTGGACGACCTTGTGTTCGAGGACCTGTTCGATGTCGAGGAGATCCAGCGCATTCAGGACCAGTTCGCCGCAGCCACCAACGTGGCTTCGGGCATCATCCGCCCGGACGGGAGCCCCATTACGAAGCCTACCCGTTTTACGCGCCTGTGCGGAGATGTCGTCCGCAAGACGGAGTCGGGTTGCGCAAACTGTCGAAAGTCCGATCTTTTCCTGGGTCGCTACCACCCCGATGGTCCGGTTGTTCAACCATGTCTCAGCGGCGGCCTTTGGGATGCCGGCGTTAGTATTGTCGTGGGCGGAAAACATGTCGCCAGTTGGTTGATCGGCCAGGTCCGCGACGAGACCCAGACCGAGGAAAGCATGCGCGCCTATGCGCGTGATATCGGCGTCGATGAAGAGGAGTTCATGGAGGCGTTCGAAGAGGTTCCCCGGATGTCGCGCGAGCAATTTGGACAGATTTCCGAGGCGTTGCACTCTCTTGTAAAGCAACTTTCTACCACCGCATACATGAATATGCAGCAGGCGCGTTTCATCGCGGACGAAAAGAAGCGCACCGCCGAACTCCTTCGTCTTTCCACCGCCATCAACCAGTCGGCCGAGACCGTGGTCATTGCCGATGCGGAGGGGCTTATCCAGTACGTCAATCCTGCCTTTGAGAAGACGTCAGGATACACCCGGGATGAGGCAGTTGGCCAGAATCCCCGTATCCTCAAAAGCGAGGCCCATAGCGAAGCGTTCTTCAAGGATATGTGGGGAGCCATCTTGGCGGGGAAACCCTGGAATGGGCAAATACACAATCGGCACAAGGAGGGTTCGTCCTATGTTGTGGATGCCACGATTTCCCCGATTCTCAGCCAGACTGGTGAAGTAGTCAACTTTGTAGGGGTGATGCGCGATATTACCAAAGAGCTGAGCCTGGAAGAGCAGTTCCGCCAATCGCAGAAAATGGAAGCCGTCGGTCGTTTGGCCAGCGGGGTGGCGCACGACTTCAACAATATCCTGCAAACCATCTTAGGGTATTGCGGGGTTCTGCTGATGGAGGCCGACGCGAAATCGGAGATGGGGCAGGATGTGGTCGAAATCCAGAATGCGGCCAAGCGGGCAGGACAGCTTACACGGCAGTTGCTGACATTTAGTCGACGGCAACCGGCCATGCAGGCCGAGGTGGATCTCAACCAAGTGCTGGCGGATCAGGTCAACATGCTCTGCCGGTTGCTGGGGGAAAACTACAGTCTGGTGTTTGATCCGCTGAAGAACCTGTTTCCCGTGATGGCCGACCATTCGCAAATTGAGCAGGTGGTCATGAATCTGGTAGTCAACGCGCGCGACGCCATGCCCGATGGCGGATCCATTACCATCCAGACATCTAACGCGGTGTTTAATGATGAGATCCCCGCGAAGGCGCGGGGAGGGGGCAAGGCGTATGCCTGCATTGCTGTCCTTGATACGGGCTCCGGCATGAAAAAGGAAGTGCTGGACCATCTGTTTGAGCCCTTTTTCACGACCAAGTCAGTGGGTGAAGGGACCGGATTGGGGTTGGCCATCATCTACAATATTGTGGATCAGCACGGGGGGTGGATTGAGGTGGAGAGCCAAGTCGGCGTAGGATCCACCTTCCGTGTGTACATTCCTAAAGGTGCCAATTCCGACAGGACCGAGCGAAAGGGCGACGATGCATCGCCGGCACTTTCGAGGAAGCCGCCCGGTCAAAAAGCGACCATTCTGCTGGTTGAGGACGATCACCAGGTGCGTAAGCTAGCCAGTCTCGTACTGGACGAGGCGGGCTATGAAGTCTCCGATACCGATAGTGTGGCCCATGCCGAACGTCTGTTGAAGGAGCGGCCGCAGGGCTTCGATGTCCTGTTGATCGATGCGGTATTGCCCGATCGCCCCGGCATTGAATTGGCGGATGGGTTGAGCGGCATACATGCGTCGTCTTCGGTGATCATCTTCAGCGGACACGCCGACGAGCGGGTCCCGATGGATGTTATAGAGGAACAGGGATATCAATTCCTGCGCAAGCCTTTCAGCACGGATTCGTTGCTGAAGGTGGTACAATCGGCGATGAAGAAGCGGGATGCTGGTTTGCGTTGATTATTATGGAGTCTGCACGAAGGGGAACTATGTCGCGAATATTGATTATTGATGACGATCCATCGATCCGGTCGGTTTTTAAACGCTATCTGGAAGGGCACGGCTATGAAGTCGAAGTCGCGACCGACGGGAGCAAAGGATTGGATATCATCAGAAGCCATGCCCCGGACCTGGTGGTAACCGATGTCATGATGCCGGAAAAGGATGGCTTGGAAGTAGTGCTTGAGTTGCGGAAGCTCGATCCGGATCTTCCGGTGATCGCCATCTCAGGGGGCATGCGAATGGCCCCCATGGATTTTCTGCCCATGATCAAGAAATTTGGCGCATGCAAGGTCTTCTACAAACCGGTAGAGCTGGAGGAATTGCTGGCAGCCATTCGTAACCAGCTTGGGTAGACCAGTGGCATTTCGCAATGCCGGCACCCGGCCCGGACCTTTCGGAAGGATTTATTCAAGCGGCCAACATGATTTTGTTTTGAATCCGTATTAAGATTTTATGATTTAGTATTATTTACTAAAAAACGATGATGTTGCCCCTTGCTATTTGCGGACAACACGGGACCATAGTCCCTATGAGAAAGGCACCTGTTCAGAGAGGTTTTACAATTCATTTGAGAGATAACGATTGATCTTCCGGAAGCTAGCGAAGGTCGGGCAAACACACTGCATGCATCGCGATGATGCTGGTTCCTGTAGGGGAACAAATGATAGGAAGAACAGTTCGCGGATAAAAAAAGGTCTCCAATCATGACAAACATTTTGGTCATAGACGACGATCAATCGATCTGCACGGTATTCGAGCGTGTGTTGAGCAGTGCCGGTTATACGGTGGAAACGGCAGCAAACGGCCGGATGGGATTGCGGAAGCTGAACGAAAAACCCTTCGATCTGGTGGTCTGCGATATCATGATGCCTGAAACGGATGGGCTCGAAGTCATCATGGCGATCCGTTCCGAGCACCTTGATATTCCGGTTGTCGCCGTCTCGGGGGGAATGCAGGCAGCCACCATGGATTTCTTGCCGCTGGCCCGGAAGCTTGGTGCCTGCAAGGTACTGTACAAGCCGGTGGAACTGACCACGCTTCTCTCGACGATCGCCGATGCCTTGATCGATACCGCCTTGGTAAGTCGCAACGACAAGGCGAGCGGCAAGCCGGGGGGAGCGGACGCGTTGCGCGATTGTGCCTAGAGCGGTCCAGCGAACCGCCGGACCGTTGACGGGCACGATTCGCAAAAACTCATATCTTCTTTCAGACCTACCTACTGCAGGCAGGCGCAAACGCCCTGTTCGCCAAAGGCGAAGGGGACCTTTATGAATGCGATCTTCCTGCCGATCTTGTCATTCTCCGCCTTGCGCGCGGCTTCGACGGCGGCTTCCTTCAGCTCCATATTTCCGCCACAGGTCTTGATCGCGGCTTCCACTGAGCGGAAGCGCGTCGTCTTGATAATTTCGGCCATTTCAAACAAGCCCAGCAATAGGTTGGCTCCGTAGCCGCGGCCGATCACGTCGTAGCCCGGACGGCCGAAGCCGTGGTCCGAGGCCGGTGCATGGTCGGGACGGAAAACGCCCTGCCAGCCGAGATCGACGAGTGTGTGCACCACCTTGGCCAACTCTTCGCGATGTTCGGCATGGTGGCCTTCGCGGAAATTCTTGCCGTCGGTTTCGATCGGGCGCAGATGGATGTGCGGAAAGATTTCCTCCATCGACATCCCTTTCATCTGGCCGTATTCGGCAATCTCGCGAATGATTGTGGTGATGTCGCGGTTCTTTTCTGCGGCCATGAGCGAACCGATGCACATGTTCACGCCGCAACCATGGTCGAGCAAAAACTTATAGCCCTGGCTGCCGCCCACGGCGCGTGGCGTACCGAGGAAGGGCGAGAAGGCCGGGTCGTCCGCATGGCAGCACAGGCGCACGCCGGCGGCGTTGGCCACCGGAACCACGGCATCGAGGAAGTAGGCGATGTGCTCCTGCAGCTCTTCCACCGTCATGCCTTCATATTTGGAAACGGCGGCCCGGAAATCATCGAGGGTGAATCCTTCCTGGGCGCCCGGTAGGCCGGCCGTGATCATCTTGATCAGCTTCTGCTGCCGTTCCGTGTTGCCGGCCAGATAGCGATCCCAGTATTGCCGGGCCTCCTCGATTTCCTCTGCGCTGAACGAGCCATCCGCAATGTAGGCCTGTTCATTGTCGTGGCGCTTCAGGAGGAAGATATCAAAGGCGGCGAAGGCGGCATGGATATATTTCAGGGTCTTGGAGCCGTCCGGTAGCGAGGTGGTGCTGGTGCGTGTCCAGTCGGCCACTAGCATGAAATTGCCGACGACGTTGTTGACGCCAAAGCGGCCCAGGTTTTGCAGGCTCTGCTTGTAGTTGCGAATATGCTTTTCCCGGTTGGGACTGCCGTTTTTGATATCCTCGGTAAAGACCAGGCTTTCGGCGGTGTCCCAGACCAGGCCGGTACGCTGACCGTTGGTGCCATACCACTTGAACAAGGCCATGCCTTCCAGATCGGCGGGCGCGTCCGGATGGGGCTGGAATTCCACCTCGATCTTCCGCTTGGCCACTTCCGATTCCGTCCAGACCTCGCCGGCCGGAACATGGTGCAGCGCTGTAATAATGTTTGTGATTCCCGGCGTTTGCTGGATATTGCGGATGGTGACCTCGTCCCCCGGTCCGAACCAGCGCATCCCTGCGCGTACCCGTTCACGATTCCAGTTTTGGTTGAAGATTTCGCTCATAACACACCCCCGTGGTTAAAAGGGCCGCAATATGGATTCCCTGTATGATCTATTCAACTATTTAGTTGATAAAATTGAGCAAAAGGCCATATTTCAAACATTTGAGCAATAAATATTGCTATTGCGGTTCATTGTGTTTTCCGGAAGGGCCATAATGGCGGCAGAACGAGTTGAATCATCATTCCCGGAGGAGAAAATGACAGGATCCAAAAAGTATGCACTGGTCATTCCAACAAGCATGGGTATCCGTTTAACACCGGTCGATGCGCAGCCTTTTCACTGCAGCGATACATTCAAGATGCAGGCGACAAGCGCGGAAAGCAATGTGGCCAGCGTGGCATCGTACCTCGGCATGCCGGTCAAGGTGTTGACCGCCTTCGTCAAGGGCAGTCCGGTATCCCATTTCATCAAGGACAACCTCCGTAGCCGCCGGATGGATTTTGAGGGGCCCGAGTTTGAGCAGGGCGGTCCATGGGGCTTCCGGCATCAGATCAACATGGCCGACTGCGGTTTTGGTTCCCGCGGGCCGCGCGTACAGAACGACCGCGCCGGCGAGGTCGGCCGCGAACTGGGCGTGGAAGATTTCGACTTGGATCGCATTTTTGGACAGGAGGGAGCCACCATCGTCCATCTATCCGGTTTGATTGCGGCCCTGTCGCCCAAGACCAGCAAGTTCTGTCTCGATATTGCCCGCCTCGCCAAGGAAAACGGCTCGCTGATCTCGTTCGATCTCAACCATCGCGCTAGTTTCTGGAAGGGCCGCGAAGACGAGTTGAGCCAGGCCTTTGCCGAGCTTGCATCGCGCAGCGATATCCTGATCGGCAACGAGGAGGACTTCCAGCTCTGCCTCGGCATCGAAGGCCCGGAAGCCGGCGGCAAGGGGCTGGACGAAAAGATTGACGGCTTCAAGGAAATGATCGGTCGCGTGCAGGCCGCCTATCCGAACGCCCGCTATTTCGCCACCACGCTGCGCGAGGTCGTTTCGGCCAACACCCACATGTGGGGTGCGCTGGTGACCGATGGTCAGGAATGGGAAGTGATCAATCCGCGCGAGATCGGTGTACTCGACCGCATCGGCGGGGGCGATGGATTTGTTGGTGGTCTGCTCTACGGCATCCTGAAGGGCTGGGATGTGAGCCAATGCGCCCAGTTTGGGTGGGCCAGCGGTGCGCTGGCGGCGACCATGCTGACCGACTATGCCCAGCCAGCCGACGAGGATCAGGTTTGGAGCATCTGGAAGGGCAATGCGCGTGTGAAGCGTTGATGGGTCCCATCCTCAGGAGCAAATATTATGATTAGTCAATTTGGCGAAACACTATCCATTTCCCGCGAAGAGCTGCGCGGTTTGGTTTTGCAGGTTCTGGACCGGGTAGGGGAACTGAACCGGGTGCTCATTCTTCCACCCGACCATACCCGCCTGAACTCCATGGCCGGACCGATCACGGCCATGGTCTACGAAAAGTTGACGGCGGACGGGGTGCAGGTCGACATCATGCCGACGCTGGGTACCCACAACCCTATGAGCGAGGCGCAACTGCGCATGATGTTCGGCGACGCGATTCCTCTTGATGTCTTCAAGGTGCACGACTGGCGCAACGGGGTTGTCCGCAAGGGTGTGATTGGTGGCGAAATGCTATCCGAGCTGTCGGGCGGCAAACTCGACTACACGGTTGGTGTCGAGGTCAGCACACGGTTTTTCGACGGCTACGACCTGATCCTGTCGGTGGGGCAAGTGGTGCCGCACGAAGTGGTCGGCATGGCCAACTATACGAAGAATATTGTGGTGGGCGCCGGCGGTTCGGACATCATCAACAAATCGCATTTTTTGGGTGCAGTGGCCGGTATCGAAAACATTCTCGGCCAAACCGATACCCCGGTGCGCCGTCTGTTCAACCACGCGGCAGAAACCTATCTTTCCGATTTGCCGGTCACGTATATCCTGACCGTCATGGAGCAGGATTATGAAACGCGCGAAATGCATATGCGCGGGTTTTATGCGGGCGACGACGTATCGGTTTTCGAAGAGGCCTGCAAACTGGCGCGCGCCGTTAACATCACCCTGCTCGACCGCGAGCCGAAGAAGGTGGTGGTCTATCTCGATCCGCACGAATTCCAGAGCACGTGGTTGGGCAACAAGTCGGTCTACCGTACGCGCATGGCCATCGCCGACGCCGGCGAACTGATCGTGCTGGCGCCCTCGCTAAAGGAATTCGGTGAGGATCCGACCATCGACCGGCTCATCCGCAAGTTTGGCTACTGCGGCACGCCGGCCACGCTCAAGGCCGTCGAGGAGGACGAGGAACTTCGTAACAACCTCGGTGCTGCGGCACATCTGATCCATGGTTCGTCGGAAGGGCGTTTCAAGATTACCTACTGCCCCGGTGAAGGTGGCGTGACGCTCGACGAGGTCCGCTCCGTCGGCTTTGAAGCGGTGGCCTACGACGAAATGGCGGCCTGCTATAATCCGGATCAGCTTAATGACGGCTTTAATACCTTGCCCGATGGCGAGGAAATTTTCTACATCAGCAACCCGGCCCTCGGACTTTGGGCCTACAAGGAAAAATTTGCCCAATAGGAGGAATCAAATATGGCAACGAATATCGGAATGATCGGACTTAGCGTGATGGGCTCGAATCTCGCCCGCAACATGGCCTCGAAAGGCTTCGCGGTCTCCTGTTATGACTGGGATGAAAAGCTGCGAAAGGGCTTCGCTGAAAAGTTTACGGACGGTTTTGTTCACGCGGGCACCCTGCAGGAATTTGTCGAGTCGATCGAGCGTCCGCGCAAGATCATGATGATGATCCGTGCGGGTTCGCCGGTGGATTCGGTGATCGAGGCGCTCATCCCGTTGCTGGAGCCCGGCGACATCATCATCGACGGTGGCAATAGTCATTTTCCCGACACGATCCGGCGCACGGAGTTGGTTGAAAGCAAGGGCCTGCTCTACGTCGGCTCCGGGGTTTCCGGCGGCGAGGAAGGCGCACTGAACGGTCCGTCGCTCATGCCCGGCGGATCGCCCGCCGCATGGGAGGCCATTAAGCCGATCTTTCAAAAGATTTCCGCCCACACCGAAGCCGGCGAGCCATGTTGCGACTGGGTAGGCGAGAATGGTGCCGGCCACTTCGTCAAGATGGTGCATAACGGCATTGAATACGGCGACATGCAGATGATCTGCGAGACCTACCAGATGATGAAGGAAGGCCTCGGCATGTCGAACGAGGAAATGCACGCGGTGTTTGCTGATTGGAACAAGGGCGAACTGGATTCGTACCTCATTGAAATCACGCGCGACATCCTCGGTTACAAGACCCCCGAAGGCGAAGCGGTCATCGATGTGATTCTCGATACCGCCGGACAAAAGGGCACCGGAAAATGGACGGCCGTCACGGCGTTGGATCTCGGCCAGCCCCTAACGCTGATCGGCGAAGCGGTA
>JBNLGU010000029.1:0-27327 GCA_050306215.1 Pontiella sp. | reverse complement strand
TGGAGGCTCTGCTATCGAGCGCCACGGCTTCGTTGCGGAGGTTGTTCACCTGCGCGCGGGTGGCGTTCATCTGGTCTTCCACCACCTTTTGCGCCTGCGTGGCGGTCTCAAGCTCAACCTTGGCCCTTTCCTTTTCGGTCTGGGCGGTAGCGATGTCGGAAATGATTCTTTCGAGCTCGGCCCGGTGGGCCTCCATGCGGATACGGGCCTCCTCGGTTTCCTGCGTATTGCGCTGGGCGAGGGTGGTCAGTTCGGCAATGCGGTCCGTGTTCATGGCAATCAGGTTGCGGGTGCGCTCCAGATCGCTGCGGGCGGCGGACGCCTGTTCCATGGCCTGGGAGATCGTCTGTTCCAACTGGGTAAGCGCCTGGCGCGAGGATTCGGCTTCGGCCTCGGCCGACTCCACCTGCCGGTGCAGTTCGCCCACCGTTTGCTCAAGCACCTGCAGTTCGCCGGACAAGGCATTGATCTTCTGTGCATACTCCCGGATGCGTTCGCGGGTGACGTAGATGTCGAGCGTGCGCATTTCATCCGAGAGTTCCTTGTAGCGCTTGGCCTTGCCGGCCTGCCGTTGCAGGGAGATGATTTGGCGCTTCACTTCGCGGATGACGTCGGCGAGGCGCAGCAGGTTGGCCTCGGTGTGTTCCAGCTTGCGCAGGGCTTCCTTTTTGTCGGCCTTGTATTTGGTAATGCCGCTGGCTTCCTCGAACACGGTGCGGCGATCCTCCGGGCGGGCCGAGAGGATCTGGTCGATCTTGCCCTGTTCAAGCACGGAGTAGGAATCGGTGCCGACGCCGGTATCCATGAACAGGCGCTGGATATCCTTAAGCCGGCAGGCCTTGCGGTTGAGGAAGTAGCCGCTCTCGCCGGAGCGGAATACGCGGCGGGTAATGCAGACCTCGTCGTATTCAATGCCGAGCTCTTCGGTGCAGTCGGCCAGCGTAATGCTGACTTCAGCCATGCCCAGCGCCTTGGCGCTATCGGTGCCGTTGAAGATGACGTCTTCCATCTTGGCTCCGCGCAAGGCACGCGCGCGTTGCTCGCCAATCACCCAGCGAACGGCATCCGATACGTTGCTCTTGCCGCAGCCGTTCGGGCCGACAATGGCCGTCATGCCCGGCTCGAATTCAAGCTTTGTTTTGTTCGCGAAGCTTTTAAAACCAATAATTTCAAGCGTTTTCAGGTACACCTATTCGTCTCCTCAAAAAAAGATTGCTGAAGCTAGCACAATCCAATGGCGGGGTTAAAACCGAATTTCCATGGAAAAGCGGCGATGGGCGGTTCACGAGGGACGATTTGATGGTCGACAAGCGAAGGACGTTCTGACAATTTGTGCTTTTATGGATTTCAAGGAGTTATGAATGCCGGCTAAAAGAGATTACAACGTCAAAGGGACGAACGATTTTCTGATCCTTGCAGTGATTTTCTTCTTCCTCGGGCTGTGGGCCATCAAGGATGCGTGGTTCCCGTCCGACAAGGTCATGAAGAAACACCCGTTGGAGGTCACCGTCTCATTTGCCGTATCTGGCGCGATAGAGAAGGTGAATGTAGGGTTGGGGGACAGCATTGCCGAAAACCAAGTGCTGGCCAATCTGCGCAGCGACCGGGTCAAGGTACTCTACGATGAAGCCAAGGATACCTATACCGCCACCAAGAAAAAGCATGCCATGCTTGAGCAGGCGCTGGCGAACATGCAACAGAATGGCGCAACCAGCGAAGGCATGGCCGATGTGCAGAACAGCCTCGAGTCCGCGGCGACCGCGATGAACGAAGCGCTGGCCACCGTGGAGGAGTTGAAGAACTCGCTCGACGAGACGGAGTTGCGGGCGCCCACCAAGGGCAAGATTCTCGAAGTGAAGGTCGTACCCCATACAATGGTCGAGGCCGGTCAGGAAGCTTTCGTGATCGATCCGAACGACCATTTCTACCTATTCAACAAGAGTTTGACCGTGCTCAGTGGGCTGCTATTCTGCGTCTTCCTGGGCATACATATCCTCGCACGTTAGTCGTTCCGCTAGAATCCATTAATAATCGGCGGAATAACTTGACCCATCATCCGGTGTGAATAATATCCGGAGTTCAATTTTTGGTAAACGCGTCTGCGTTTTGTTGAACTATTTAAAAATCAAGGAGATAGGAAAATGACGAAAAGAGATTTAGTGATGCGCATCGCCGATGAAACCGGGTTGATCCAGCAGGATGTTTATGCGGTTATCCAGAAAAGCCTGGACTACATCGTCGAAGCCCTCGAACAGGATGAAACCGTTGAATTCCGCAATTTCGGCGTATTCGAAGTTCGCGAACGCAAGCAGCGTATCGGCCGCAACCCGAACAAGCCCGAAAACGTCGTAACCATTCCGGCGCGCAAGGTCGTCAAGTTCAAGCCGGGCAAGATCATGCGCCAGCGCATTACCGGCGAATAAGAAGCATTGCCTATTCCAGATTGCCGATTGCCGATTGAATGGTTCGACCAGCCAATGGCGATGCCGATCTGGTAAATCGGAAATCAAAAATCGGAAACCAAAAATGGCGAACGAATTCCAACCGCTCCAGGGCATGTCCGACATCCAGGCGCCGGAGATTTATCTCTGGCGTATGATGGAGGAACGGGCGCGTGCCGTATTCAGCGCCTACGGATACGACGAGTTGCGTACACCCGTGCTTGAAAAACTCTCCGTCTTCCAGCGCTCGCTGGGCGATACCACCGATGTGGTGAAGAAGGAGATGTACTCCTTTAAACCGAGCAAGCATGAGATTGCCATGCGCCCGGAAGGAACGGCTGGAACGATTCGCCATCTGGCCGGTCGCGGGGAGGAGGGGTTGAGCTCCCGCGTTTTCTCTATTGCCCCGATGTTCCGCTATGAGCGGCCGCAAGCCGGCCGCAAACGCCAGTTCCATCAGGTGGGCGTCGAGGCCACCGGCGATCCCAATCCGCTGGCCGATGCCGAATGCATCGCCCTGCAGAAGAGCCTGCTCGATGCCTGGGGGCTGACCGGATCGAAGATTCAGATCAGCACGCGCGGTGAACCGTCTGACCGTAAAGCGGTTACCAACGGATTGCGCCAGGCGCTCCAACCGCATGTCGACGAGTTGTGCGAGGACTGCCAGCGCCGCATCGATGAAAACGTACTTCGGGTCATCGACTGCAAGAACGAGGGTTGCGGCCAGATTGTTGAACAGATCCCATCGCCCATCGAATTCATGAGTGCAGCATCCCGTGCCTATTTGGATCAGGTCATGCAGGCGCTCGAAGCCATGGGCATCGAAGTGACGGTGAACCCGAAACTGATCCGCGGCCTCGATTACTACGTTCACACGGTCTGGGAAATCAGCCATTCCGCACTGGGGGCGCAGGATGCGCTAGCCGGCGGTGGACGTTATGAGATCGCGCTCGGAAAGAAAGCCGTCCAAGGCGTCGGGTTCGCAGTTGGATTTGAACGCACCATCATGGCGCTCGAAGCCTGCGGCATCACCGCGGAGCAGTTTGCTCCGGCCGGCGGTGTCTGGCTGGTTTCGCTGGGAGAGCCGGCGCTGGTGGAAAACATGAAGCTTGCCCGCGAGCTACGCGCCAAGGGCATTCGCTGCGGGATGGAGCTGGAAGCCAAGAGCATGAAGGCGCAAATGCGCAAGGCCAGCCGGTGCGGCGCCGAAACCGTTGTCATCCGCGGCGACGAGGAACTAGCGAAGGCAACCGCCGTTATCAAGGATATGAAGGAAGGCTCGCAGGAAGAGTTGAGCCTTGAAGAGTTACTGAGCAATTTCTGAGGAGTGAATACCATGCATCGTTACAGAACACATACCTGCGGCCAGCTTCGCAAAGAGAACATTGATGAGACCGTAAAGATTTCCGGTTGGGTACACAGCGTGCGCGACCACGGCGGCATCATTTTCATCGACCTGCGCGACCACTATGGTCTGACCCAGGTGGTCATCGATCCTTCGCAACCGTTCTACAAGGGTGTCGAACACTGGCGCGTTGAATCCACCATCTGCTTTGTCGGCAAGGTGATTGCGCGTATTCCGGAAGCCGTCAATCCGAAGCTGGCTACCGGCGACATTGAAATCGTGGCCGAGGAAATGGAAATGCTCGGCGAATCCAAGGTGATCCCGTTCCAGATTGCGAAGGAAGAGGAGTGCAACGAAACGATGCGCCTCGAATACCGTTTCCTCGACCTGCGCCGCAAGAGCCTTCATGAAAACATCATTCTACGCTCCAAGGTCATTGCCCGCATCCGCGAGCTGATGACGGCCGAAGGCTTCATGGAAATGCAGACGCCGATTCTGACGAGCAGCTCGCCCGAAGGCGCGCGCGACTATCTCGTGCCGAGCCGCGTGCATCCCGGCAAGTTTTACGCCCTGCCGCAGGCACCCCAGCAGTTCAAGCAATTGCTGATGACGTCCGGCTTCGACCGCTATTTCCAGATCGCCCCGTGTTTCCGCGACGAGGATGCCCGCGCCGACCGCTCGCCCGGCGAGTTCTACCAGCTCGACATGGAACTGGCGTTCGCCACCCAGGACGACGTCTTTGAAGTCAACGAAAAGGTGCTTTCCAAGATCTTTTCCGAGTTTTCCGACAAGCAGGCCGACCAGCCTCCGTTCGTTCGCATTCCGTACCGCGAGGCCATGGAGAAGTATGGCTCCGACAAGCCGGACCTGCGCAACCCGCTGATCATGCAGGATGCCACCGAGTTGTTCCGCGACTGCGACTTCAAGGCTTTTGCCGGCGTCGTGGCCGCCGGTGGTGTGGTCAAGACGATCGCCGCCAAGGGTTGCGCCGGCGAATCCCGCAAGTTCTTTGACGACATGATCAAGTTTGCCCAGTCGGTTGGTGCCAAGGGGCTCGGCTACCTGCGCTGGATCGACGGCGAAATCCAGAGCCCGATCGCCAAGTTCCTCTCCGAGGAAACCCTTAACGCCCTCAAGGAGCTTGGTGGCGTGGGCGACGGCGACGTCATGTTCTTCATTGCGGACAAGGAAAAGGAAGCCTACGACATCGGCGGCGAAGTCCGCAAGGAACTGGGCAAGCGCCTCGACCTGATCGACCCGAATGTCTTTAAGTTTTGCTGGATCGTCGACTTCCCGATGTATGAATTGGACGACGACGGCAAGGTTGAGTTTTCGCACAATCCGTTCTCTATGCCGCAAGGTGGGATGGACGACCTGCTAAATAAGGATCCGCTCGACGTACTGGCCTACCAGTACGATATCGTTTGCAACGGCACCGAACTTTCATCTGGCGCGGTTCGTAACCACAGCCCCGAGCTGATGATCAAGGCCTTCGAGATTGCCGGCTACGACAAGTCCGTGGTGGAATCCAAGTTCCCGGCGCTCTACAAGGCGTTCCAGTACGGTGCTCCGCCGCATGCGGGTATTGCCCCCGGCGTTGACCGCATCGTCATGCTGCTGGCCGACGAACCGAACATCCGTGAGGTCATCACCTTCCCGATGAACCAGAAAGCGCAGGACCTGTTGATGGGCGCGCCCGGCAATGTTGAGCCGAACCAGATTCGCGACCTTCATCTTAAACTGCATCTGCCTAAGAAGGTGGAGAAGGAAGCCGTAGACCAGTCCGAACCGGGCCTTTAAAGGAAAGTGGGAAATTACCATGAGTGAAGAAGCGAAAATCATATACACGATCACGGACGAGGCACCGGCCCTGGCAACGCGTTCTTTGTTGCCCATCATCGGGGCCTATACCGCCGCAGCTGGCGTTGTCGTGGAAACGCGCGATATTTCACTTGCGGGACGCATCCTGGCCAACTTCCCGGACTATCTGACCGACGATCAGCGCGAGAGCGATGCGCTGGCCGAGCTGGGCGAGCTGGCCCTGAAACCGGAAGCCAACATCATCAAGCTGCCGAATATTTCCGCCTCCATTCCGCAGATGAAAGCGGCGATCGCCGAACTGCAGGCGAAAGGCTATGCCTTGCCGAACTATCCCGACGAACCGAAGACGGACGAGGAAAAGGCCGCGAAGCAGCGCTACGACCGGATCAAGGGCAGTGCGGTGAATCCCGTGTTGCGCGAAGGTAACTCCGACCGCCGGGCCGCCGATGCCGTCAAGCAGTATGCCAAGAAGCATCCGCACTCCATGGGGGCGTGGTCGCCGGATTCCAAATCGACGGTGTCCAGCATGCCGGGCAACGATTTCTTCGGCAACGAAAAGTCGGTTACGGTTCCCGCAGCAACGACCGTCCGCATTGAGCTGGTCGCTGCCGATGGAAAAACAACGGTGCTCAAGGATGGGCTCGAGCTGCAGGCCGGCGAGGTGTTGGATGGTACCTTCATGAGCGTCAAGGCGTTGGAGGCGTTCTTTGCCGAGCAGGTTGCCGAAACCAAGGCCGCCGGTACCTTGTTCTCGCTGCACATGAAGGCCACGATGATGAAGGTATCCGACCCGATCATCTTTGGCCATTGCGTCAAGGTCTTCTACAAGGCGGTCTTCGATAAGCACGCCGACAGCCTGGCCCAGCTGGGCTTCGATGCGAACAACGGCATCGGCGACCTCTATGCGCGCATCGCCACCTTGCCGGCGGACAAGCAGGCGGAAATCAAGGCCGACCTCGCCGCCGTCTACGAGACCGCGCCGGACCTTGCCATGGTGAATTCCGACAAGGGCATCACCAATCTGCATGTTCCGAGCGATGTCATCGTCGACGCCTCGATGCCCGCCGCCATCCGCGCCTCCGGTCAAATGTGGAACAAGGACGGAAAACAGCAGGACACCAATTTTATCATTCCCGATCGCTGCTACGCAGGCGTTTACGCCGAGACGGTAGAATTCTGCAAGAAGAACGGCGCCTTCGACCCGTCCACCATGGGCAGTGTGCCGAATGTCGGTCTCATGGCACAGAAGGCCGAGGAATACGGCTCGCACGACAAGACGTTTGAGATCCCTGCCGACGGCACCGTACGCGTGGTCGATGCCGCCGGCAAGGTGCTGATCGAGCATATGGTGGAGCAGGGCGATATCTGGCGCGCCTGCCAGGTGAAGGATGCGCCCGTACGCGATTGGGTCAAGCTGGCCGTCACACGCGCACGCATTACCGGAGCCCCGGCCGTCTTCTGGCTCGACAAGAACCGTGCCCACGATGCGCAGCTCATCGCCAAGGTCGAGGCCTATCTTCCGGAACACGATACCGCCGGGCTCGACATCCAAATCCTGCCTCCGGTGGAAGCGACGCATCTGTCGCTCGAACGGGCGAAGGCCGGCAAGGATACCATTTCCGTGACGGGCAACGTGTTACGCGACTACTTGACCGACCTCTTCCCGATCCTCGAGCTGGGCACCAGCGCCAAGATGCTTTCCATCGTTCCGCTGATGAACGGCGGCGGACTGTTCGAGACCGGGGCCGGCGGTTCTGCGCCGAAGCATGTTCAACAGTTTGAAGCCGAAAACCACCTGCGGTGGGATTCTTTGGGTGAATTCCTCGCGCTGGGTGCATCGCTCGAGCATCTGGCCAGCGTCTTTGAGAATGAAAAGGCGCAGATCCTGGCCGATACGCTCAACGCCGCCAATGCCAGATTCCTCGAAACCAACAAGTCGCCGGGCCGCAAGGTGCACGAGCTCGACAACCGTGGCAGCCATTTCTATCTGGCACTCTATTGGGCGCAGGCACTGGCTGCACAGGATGCCGATGCCGACCTTAAGACGCGCTTTGCCGCGCTGGCCGAAGCGCTGGCTGCCAATGAAGAAAAGATCGTTGACGAGCTGAATGCTGTTCAGGGTCGGCCGGCTGACATCGGCGGCTACTATCGCCCTGTCGACGAGCTCGTTGACCAAGCCATGCGCCCGAGCAACACCTTCAATGCGGCGCTCTCCGCGCTGTAAATTGCGGCGTGATGCTTGGAGCGCTCTGTAGGGCGGGGTCCGCGACCCCGCCTTTCTTTTGTCGAGGTCGCGGTCCTCGATGACATGCATGCCGGATAGGTTCTTGATTCGGTTTCTGGCTGACGCTACAAAGGTGGCATCAACCGGAACACGAGACCAAGACCATGACTGAACTAATCAAATCATCCGCGCTGCTGCTGGTACTACTCAATCCCTTCCTTGTGATCATCTACCTGATCGACGTCGTGCAGAAGCTCGACCGCAATACGTTCATCCGCGTGATGTTCGGGGCCGGTGCCATTTCCGCAACGGTATTCTGCGTGTTCGCCGTGGTGGGAGACGCCATCTTTTCCGATCTGGTCCGGGCCGAGTTTGCCTCGTTCCAGATTTTCGGCGGGGTGGTGTTCCTGTTGATTGGTATCCAGTTTGTCTTCCGGGGACCGACCGCGATCGAGATTCTACGCGGTGAATCGGACCAGTTGACCGGAGCCATCGCCATGCCGGGACTTATCGGGCCGGGTACGATCAGTGCGAGTGTCATCATGGGTAAACGAGGGGATCCGGTTTCGGCCTGCGCGGCTGTTTTCTTCGCGGTATTCGTCTCTATCCTGCTCATGGTACTGTTGAAGCTGTTGCACGACTTTGTATTGCCGCGCAATGAACGACTCGTTCAGAAATACATCGAGGTCGCTGGTCGTATCACGGCTCTGTTTGTGGGCACCATCTCGGTGGAAATGATCATGCAGGGCGTACGCACCTGGGCCGGACAGTTCTAAAGGGCCCGCTGGTTTCCGCTTCTTTTTAACCCTGTCGTCGCATAGGTTGATTCGCTTGGAGGTTCACGATAATGAAATGGGACGTTGTGGCTGATTTTCTGCCGGTGCTTGGAGTTGCCTTGTCCGGTCTCGCGGTGCTGTGGGGATTGCGGTGGCTACTGTTCGGACGGAAGGCAAGTCTGGACAAGGATCAGCGATTCCCCCGGCAACTTCTGATGCTGGCTGTCACCCTGATCTACGCCGGGGCGCTTCTGGTTTCGCTTCCCGTGCGCGAAGCCACCCGGACGCAACTGGTGGCGTTGCTGGGAATCATTGTTTCTGCGTTGGTTGCCTTTTCCTCCACGACCGTGGTGGCAAACCTGATGGCAGGTCTGTTGCTCCGTATCACCAAGCCGTATCACATCGGTGATTTTATCCGGGTCGGCGAGTATTTTGGCCGGGTATCCGAACGGGGGTTTTTCAATACCGAAATCCAGTCCGAGTACCGGGAGTTCATCGCGTTGCCGAACACCTTTCTGATCCGCAATCCGGTCACGACGATTAGCGGTTCCGGCACCATTGTGTCCACGTCGGTATCACTTGGATACGATCTTCATCATTCACAGATTGAGCCATTGCTGAAGCAGGCCGCCGTGGAATGCGGACTGGACGAACCCTTTGTGCATATAACTGAACTGGGGAACTATGCCATTACCTACCGCATTGCCGGTTTTCTGTCCGATGTGAAAGGGCTGATCACCGCTCGGTCGAACCTTTGCCGGGCCGTGCTGAACCAGTTGCACGGGAACCAGGTTGAAATCGTGTCGCCTTCCTTCATGAACCAGCGCCAACTGGATCCTGCAAGCAAGGTCATGCCGGCCAACGTGCAGGAAGATGCGATAGCCGACGCGCGAACCGCGGAGGAAATCGTTTTCGATAAGGCCGAACAGGCGGCCCAATACGAGGAACAGCGACAGAAGCTGGTCAAAAAAATCGAAACGCAGGAAGCATCGTTGAAAAACGCTCCGAAAGAGGAGGCCGAGCGGATCAAGGCAGGCATCGCCACGGACCGCAAAGACCTAAAGCGCCTTGAAGAAATGCAGAAGTTGCTGGAGGCCGACAACGACTCGCGCCCCGCTGCCGGGTAGGAAAGCGATCAGTAAAGTTCGTATTTGCAGAGCATGCCGTCGAGGCCGCCGGCGCGGAGGGGTTGCTTCCATTCGGGCTTGAGACCGAGCTTTTTCACCAGCGACTGGTCGCCGTAGTAGACAAAGGCCGTGGAACCGGTGCATTTCTGTTTCAGGAAATCGCCGAAATCCTTGAGCAGTCGGGCTACTTCTTCCGTGTTCCCTAGCCGGATACCGTAGGGCGGGTTGGTGACGATGGTGGTGTTGCTGAAACCCTCAAGGTCGTGGAAGTCGGCGCGGCGCACTTTGATGGTTCCCAGTTCGGGTAGGGCATCCCGGTTGGCGCGTACGGCCTTGACGGAATCGGCACTGATGTCGCTTCCTTTGATCAGGTCATTGGGCACGTCGAGGGTTTCGTTGTTGGCCTTGGTCTTAACTTGGTTCCATACGGCGGCATCGAAGTCGGGCAGACGCAGGAATCCAAACTTGTGGCGCAAATAGGCGGCGGGAATGTTTCCGGCCTTCATGAAGGCTTCGCAGAGCAGGGTGCCGGATCCGCAGAAGGGATCGTACAGCGGCCGTTCGCCGTGCCAGCCGGAGAGGCGGATGATGGCGGCGGCCAAGGTTTCCTGCATGGGGGCTTCGACGGATTCGGACCGGTAGCCGCGCTTGTGCAGCGAGCCTCCGCCGAGATCGACGCTGATGCGCGCCTTGTTTTGGTGGATGTATAGATTGAGTTGCAGGTCGGGGTTGCGGGTGTCGACGTTAGGGCGCTCTCCGGTTCTTTCGCGGAACTGGTCGACAATCGCGTCCTTGAGGATTTGCCCGGCATATTGCGAGTTGCGGATGTTGCTATCGGCAACGTTGGACGTGATGGCAAAGGTTTTTGTAAGGGTCAGGAATCCGGACCAGTCGATCTGTTGTGCGGTTTTGTAGAGATATTTATCGGAGTGGCAGTCGAATGCAATCAACGGGGCGAGGATGCGCGAAAAGATGCGGGTTTGGTAGACGATGTTGTAGATCGTGCGCTGGTCGGCGCAAAAGTAGAACCCAAGATAGCCGGGATTGATGTTTGCCGCCCCCAGTTCCTTCAGCTCCGCTGCCCCGCAGGTTTCCGCACCCGAGGCGAGCTGGCCAAAATACTGGCTGGTTTTCTGGTAAAGATGTTCGTTCATGCAACTGGTTTTTGTCACAGGACGATTGGTGACAAGACTATTTTTTCAGGTAGGTGAATCGTCTTGTTTTCAATCGTCTTGTTCCGTGATCATTTCCGGACGTGCCGGTTGTTCTCGTCGACGAATACGACAATGGGCTTGAGCGCACGCGCTTCCGCGTCGTCATAGTTCCCGTAGGAAATGATAATGACCTTGTCGCCGACGGCGGCCAAGCGGGCGGCCGGTCCGTTAAGTTCAATGGCGCCGCTTCCGCGTTCGCCCGGAATGGTATAGGTGACAAAGCGCTGTCCATTATTGAGGTTGACCACCTGCACCTGTTCTCCCGGTAGCATATCGGCGAGATCGAGCAGATCACTGTCAATCGTGATGCTACCCTCATAATACAGCTCCAGCCCCGTGATGGTGGCCGTGTGTATCTTTGATTTTTTCATGATCCGCTGCATGGGGCTTCCTCGGTTAAAAGGCGCGCATAATGTGCCCGGCCTTCACGTGCGTCAATATCTAGTTTGGATCTATTTGTTGAGAAACTGTTGAATGTTTAACTGGGAAACAAGACCACGGCTGTACGTCAATGTGTAATAGAGGTAGTTTTTTGTGGATTTCTATCTCAAAGAGGACAGAATGAAGCCTATTTCCAAAGTGAGGTTCTTTTAGCAAGAATGGGTCAAGAAATACCATATACCGAGAAAAAGCTCAAGGATTGGGCCGGTTGGCGCGCATTCCGCGACGGGCGCGCCCTGTTTGAGCGTGGTGTCGTTGAGAAAGTCACCTACGAACATCCGTTCGTGACCGGGACGTTAAGCCTTGGTCCGCGCGGTATGCGCAGCAAGTTCGAGATCCTCAAGAATGGGTTGGTGGAAAACCATTGCCCGTGCCGGGACAACCAGGAACGCGGCTTGATCTGCTCGCATTTGGTGGCCATGGGACTGGAAGTCTTGCGGCAGCATTCGCGGCCGTCCCGCGATGAAAAAGCCATTGCGGACATTCGGCGCGTGGAGCGCATCGCCAAGGGACCCGATAAAAAATATATCAAGCGCGCGAAAAAGACGGACGAAAATGCCGTCAAAGCCGACCTGATTGCAGAGTTTTCCGAAAAATGGCAGGACCAGGTGCTTGCCGATCGCGTAGGCCTTCAAATCTACGTGGAGTACCAGAAGGGGCGCACGCCGATATCCGATGTGCCGACCGATGTGCCTTTTTCCTTCCCGCGCGAGGACGAAATCCTGTTGTCGGTCCTGGAAGATCTGGGTGGCGGCCCCGCTAAAAGCGATATGCTGCTTTCTATTCCCGATCTCATTACCGTGCTCCGGACGCGCCACGGCAGAAAGATCTTTTGTGCTGGCCAATCGGCGGGCTTTCCCGTCAATGGCGGAATGCTCGACTCCGTGCTGGTGATGGATCTCGACCGGGAAACCGGCGAACTGGTGCTGAACGTTGCCACCGAACTTCCGGACCAGCAGACGGAGCTGTTTTCGTTCTACATCATCACCGCGAATGCCGGCTGGGTGTTCAGCGCCAATCAATTCTGGCCGCTCAGCACCATTCTTCCCCGACACCTGCACGATATCTACCGGGGCGAGGTGCGGATTTCGCGCGATCAGGTTCCGGCGTTCATCATGACGGAGTTGCCGCAGATCGAGAAGGTGATGGCTGTTAAGACGGACATTACCCCCGACCTCTTCCACATGAAGCCGGCCAAGGTGTATTTTCACCTGATCGTCAAGGGCAGTCCAGCCTCTCTGGCGGCTACGCTCTATGCCCGCTACACCGACGAGATCGAACTGGTTGCCGGCCGGGCCGACATGAAAGGCAACTTTGCCATACCGGACCCCAAGGACCTTTTGCGCTACCGCATCCGCAACATGGCCTATGAAAAGGCCGGAGTCGAAAAGCTGGCTGCGGCAGGGTTCGTCGGGCGCGCCGGGGATACGCTGCGCAATATTGTCGGTCCGCGCGAGGTGCTTAATTTCCTGGGGAGCGGTGTCCCGAAACTGCGCCGCATGGGTATTCAGGTGGAGTTGGAAGGGCGTGTGAAGCCCTTTGCCGAGAAGGCGGATTATGTCCGGCCTGTCATTCAGGTCGACGAGGTGGAATCCGGAAGCTACTTCGATGTCAGCTACGAATATGATGTAGGCACCGGTAGCATTTCCGAGCGCGATATCCAACGGGCGCTGTCCAAAGGGGATTCGTTTATCGAGCGGAACGGCCGAACGATCCTGCTCGACGGCGATGCCCTTAAACAGGCACGCGAAGTGTTCGAAGACTGCTCCGTCGGGGAGGGCGGGCGCCCCGGCTCGTTCCGCGTCAGCAACATCTACAGCAGCTATGTCGAAGCGTCGATCGATGCCCTGGAAGACAGTCTCGGCGTAGAAGCCACCCCGGGCTGGCTTGAGCGGGCCCGCCAGCAGAACGATCAGGACGCGGTTGAGCCGGTCCAGCTGAGCAAGCATTTGAAAGGCACTTTGCGTTCCTACCAGCAGGAAGGTGTCAATTGGTTGCGCTTTCTGGAAAACCGCGGTTTTTGCGGCATCCTGGCCGATGAAATGGGATTGGGAAAAACCCTGCAAACGTTGGCCTGGCTACAACTGGAACGATCGGACGAAAGCCACCGCAACAAGCCGGTGCTCATTATTTGCCCCACCAGCCTCGTGGAAAACTGGCGGGAGGAAGCGGCCAAGTTTACGCCCAACCTCAAGGTCCTGACCCTGCACGGCACCGATCGCCACCGCAAATGGAAGAGTGTCATCAAGTCCGACCTGGTGATTACCTCCTACGCGCTGATGCGGCGCGATATCGAGAAGCACCTTGAACACCAGTATGCGGTCGCCATTCTGGACGAGGCCCAGCACATTAAAAACCGGGCCACGCAAAACGCCCTGTCCGCCAAGAAGATCAAGGCGGACCACCGTTTGGTGCTGACCGGCACGCCGATCGAAAACGGGGTAACGGACCTGTGGTCGATTATGGACTTCCTGATGCCGGGCTATATGGGACATCACAAGGAATTCCGGGAGAACTATGAATTGCCGATTATCAATGGGGGGCCGGATGGGGAGCATGCGCAGTTGAATCTGCGGCGCAAGCTGCATCCGTTCCTGTTGCGGCGCCTGAAAAAACAGGTGGCCAAGGATCTGCCTCCCAAGATCGAGCGCATCGCACCCTGCAAGCTTACGCAGGATCAGCACAAGGTTTACACCCAGTTGTTGGAGGATTCAAAGCAGCGCATCTCGGAAATGGTGGAGAAGGAAGGCTTCAACAAGAGCCGCATGGAAATCCTCAAGACACTGCTCCGCCTGCGCCAGACCTGCAACCATATCGACCTGCTGAAACTGGACGGCGTGAAGAGCAAGCATCCCTCTGCCAAAATGGAGCTCTTCTTCGAGCTGCTGAACGAAGCCCTCGACAGCAAGCACCGGGTCCTCGTGTTCAGCCAGTTTACGTCCATGCTGGCCATTCTGCGCAGCGAGATGGATGAGCGCGAATTGAAATACTGCTATCTCGATGGCAGTACCAAGGATCGCCAGGATGTCGTGCGCCGCTTCAACAAGGATCGGAACATACCCGTGTTCCTGATGAGCCTGAAGGCTGGCGGAACGGGCCTGAACCTGACCGGCGCCGACATGGTCATCCACTTCGACCCGTGGTGGAACCCGGCCGTCGAGGACCAGGCCACCGACCGCGCGCACCGCATCGGTCAGAAGCGCACCGTCTACAGCGTCAAGCTGATCACCAAGGGTACGGTCGAAGAAAAAGTCGTCGAAATGCAGTCGCGCAAGAAGGGCATCATCGATGCCACGCTGACCACCGACGAACAGGTCATGCAAAAGCTGACGTGGGAAGACGTGCAGGAGTTGCTCAGCCTCTAAATGCGGCACGTCCCGTTGCCCGCATCATTCAACGTTTCCGGCCGGTCCCGGTCTGTCATTGCATGAATTTGACCCGTTTTTAAAAAAGTTGGCTCATTTTATGCCAGTGGTTGCTCGACATGGGTTTGTCGAGTCGCAGAAGATAGGGCGCATGAAGAAGGGAAACATGTTTAACCATCAACCGAGAAACATAGGCGGTATGGCGGCCATTACGCCGTCGGTGAAGTATTTGCTGATATTGAATACCGCCGTTTTCATTTTGGACTTCATCTCCTCGCCCGACCCCCGGTTTCGCCTGTTAACCAATCTGTTTGCCCTTCATCCCACATGGTGGATGCATTGGGAGGTGGGGCAGTTATTCACCTACATGTTCATTCATGGCTCGACCAGCCATTTGATCGCCAACATGCTCGGCCTCTTTTTTATTGGTCCGGCTGTGGAGCGAACGGTCGGTTCCTTTAGGTTTTTCATACTGTATTACATCAGCGGTATCCTGGGAGGCTTAGGCTGGTCGCTGTTAGCTGAGCCGATGGGTCCGCCCTGTGTGGGAGCATCCGGAGCGGTCATGGGGGTGATCGGCGCATTCGCGGCTTTGTATCCCCGGGCCCAACTATTGCTCTGGTTTATCATTCCGATCCGGGCCTGGGTCTTGGCCGTGATTCTGGCCATCTGGGAATTGCACGAAACCATCCAGCCTGCAATCGGCGGCATCGCGAATGCAGCCCATTTGGTCGGAGGTATTGCGGGCGTCAGTTATGCGTTGGCGCTGAAGCACCCTCATGTCATCAATGAAATCAAAAGCAAGTTCCGGATGAGCCAACCCAGTCGCAAACATCGGCATCGGCAAACTCCGTCTGCGAACAACATGCTTTCCAAGGAAGAAATCGACCGTATTCTCGATAAGATTGGGAAGGAGGGCATGGGGGCCCTGACTCCCCGCGAACGCGATCTGCTCAAACGTGCCACCCGCGGGTAGATTCCCTACAAACACAAAGACAAAAAGGGCTCAAAGCTTTTGTCCCCTTCGTGTTCTTCATGCCTTCGTGGTTATTTCCCTATTGACGATTTGAGACCCTTGATCTGGTCGCGCAGGACGGCGGCGCGCTCGAACTCCAGTGCTTCGGCCGCTTCGAGCATTTCCTGTTCGAGCTGGTGGACCGTTTCGTTGATATCATAATCCTCGCCGGATTCCGCCACGGCGAGCTCGACCGTTTCCTCGGCGGTTTCGTAGATGGTCTTCAGGCTGTCCGCGATGCTCTTCTTGATTGCCTGCGGAACGATGCCGTGCTCCTGGTTGTAGGCCGTCTGCTTCCGGCGGCGGTGGTCGCATTTATCCAGCATGCGCTGCATGGAGTCGGTAATCTTTTCCGCATACATGATGACGAGTCCGTCGATGTGCCGCGCCGCGCGTCCGGCGGTTTGGATCAGCGAGGTTTCCGAGCGCAGGAAACCTTCCTTGTCAGCGTCTAGAATCGCAACCAGCGACACCTCCGGCAGGTCGAGGCCTTCGCGCAGGAGGTTGATCCCGATCAGGCAGTCGAACTTGCCGCTGCGCAGTTCGCGCAGAATGTCCACCCGTTCCAGCGCATCGATATCGGAATGGAGGTACTGCACCTTCAGTCCGGTCTTTTCCAGGTATTCGGCCAGATCTTCCGCCGTGCGTTTCGTGAGCGTCGTGACCAGCGTGCGCTCGCCGCGCTCGGCGCGTGAACGGATCTCTTCCATCAAGTCGTCGATCTGGTTCTTGAGCGGGCGCAGTTCCACGGGCGGATCGACGATGCCGGTCGGGCGTATGATCTGTTCAACCGGTACGCCGCCGTGTTCCAGCTCGTACGGCCCCGGTGTGGCGGAAAGGAAGACAATCTCGTGGGTCACCGACGTGAACTCATCAAAATTCATCGGGCGGTTGTCGAGCGCAGACGGTAGCCGGAATCCGTGTTCGACCAGCGTGCGCTTGCGGGCCTGGTCGCCATTGTACATACCGCGGATCTGCGGCAGCGTGACGTGTGATTCGTCGATAACCGTCAGGAAGTCGCCGGGGAAATAGTCGAGCAGGCACTCCGGCCGTTCGCCCGCTTTGCGTCCGGCGAGGTGGCGCGAATAGTTTTCGATGCCGCCGCAAAATCCGATCTCCTTGAGCATTTCCAGATCGTACTCCGTGCGCATCTTGATCCGTTGCGCCTCGATCAACCGGTTCTCTTTTTCAAATACAGCCACCTGTTGCTCCATCTCCTGGCGGATGGCGACGAGCGCGGCATCGATCTTGGTTTGCGGCATCACGAAATGCTTGGCGGGCGATACCATGATGTGATCGTACGTTTCCAGTGTGTCGCCGGTGAGCGGTTCGATCTTCTTGATGGCATCGATTTCGTCGCCCCAGAATTCGAGCCGGATGGCATAGTCCTTGGCATAGGACGGAAAAATGTCGAGCGTATCGCCGCGCACGCGGAAGCGCCCGGGCCCCGGTTCGTAGTCGTTGCGCTCATACTGGATGTCGACCAGTTTTTTCAGCACCGCGTCACGATCGGTCGATTCGCCGACGTTGGCGCTGACCACCATCTGCTTGTAGTCTTCCGGAGACCCCAAGCCATAGATGCAGGAGACCGATGCGACAATGATCACGTCCTCGCGGTTGAGTAGGGCGTCGGTCGCCGCCAGCCGCAGACGCTCGATCTCCTCGTTGATCGAGGAATCCTTCTCGATGAAGGTGTCGGTCTGGGGGATGTACGCTTCCGGCTGGTAGTAGTCGTAGTAGGAAACAAAGTATTCCACCGCATTTTTGGGAAAAAAAGCCTTCAACTCCGCGTACAGCTGCGCCGCCAGCGTCTTGTTGTGCGAAAGCACCAGAGTGGGGCGGCCGTGCCGGGCGATGGTGTTGGCAATCGTAAACGTCTTGCCCGACCCTGTTACGCCTTCCAGCGTCTGGAACTTCCGGCCCTTGCCCAGTCCCGCGCAAAGCCGCTCGATCGCCTCCGGCTGGTCGCCGGTTGGCTCGAAATCCGCAACGATCTGAAAAGGTTTGTTCATGTTGGAAAGGGTACACAGATCGTCATGCGATTACAGAAAATCCAGCTACCGTTTTCGATAGAACGTGGCCAGCGTGGCTGGCGGTACACCAAGGTGGTAGCCAAGGATCATCAGCTTGTTGACCAGCGTTACCTTGAAAACGCCGTGTTGCTGCCAGCGGCGGCCGGAGGTGATCGCCGCTTCCGGATGCGTGACCACTTTGCCAAGGTGCCGGACAGACCGCGCAAAGGCATAGTCTTCCATGATTGGCATATCGGGAAATCCGCCCGCTGCCTCAAAGGTTTCCTTGCGCAGGAACAGTCCCTGGTCGCCAAAGGGTAGGCCGCCCGCCTTGGATCGCCAGTTGGCTGTATCCTCGATAAACTTCCTTCCGCGAAAATCGATATCGACCCGGAAGGAAAACGCGCCGAGCGCCACGGATGGATCGGACAATGTTTTGCGCACAATCCAATCCCAACCATCCGGCAGAATGGTGTCGGCATGCAGAAAGAGGAGTAGTTCGCCCGAAGCCGCCTTTGCCCCCAGGTTCTGCTGCGCTGCTCGTCCCTCCGAACACGTCAGGCAATCCGGAACAATCGCGCGCGTTCCGTCCGTGCTTCCGCCATCTACCACGATCATCTCGACGTTGAAGCCTTCGCCTACACGTTCCAGCGTTTGGACCAGATGCGACTCTTCGTTCAGGGTTGGGATAACGACCGAAATCTTGGGCGGAATGTCTTCCGGTAGATCGACGTCGTGAAGCATTTGAAGTTGATGAATCGAAAGCCCGGCGGCGGCCTTCATGGTCTGCTCGAATACATCCGAACCGCCCCAGTCGATACCCTCAAATAGTGGCTGGGTCTCGGCCCCAGCCCTAGACAAACCAATCAAATAGTATCCGCCATCACTCGCAGGACCCAACACGCAATCCGTGTTTTCCAACGCGCGAAAGGCCTCCTGCATGTTTTTCCAGCCATTGGAAGGGCAGTCGGATCCAACAATGACCAAGCGCTCGGCCCCGGTTGAAAAATGCTCTTCAAACGTCCGCCGCATGCGTTCACCCAGATCGCCGTCGCCCTGTTCCGCATAATCGAGATCGCCGCCCAGCCATTCGCGCATCTGCTGTTCCGAACCGCCGGTGTAACGGATTTCAATCGGCACACCGGTTTTGCGGGCCTGACGAACCGTGTGCTCCGTCATCTGCTTTTGCAGCTGCGCCGCACCTTCCGTACCCAAGTGGGGGATCATTCGGGTCTTGGTCGTTCCGGGTTGGGGAAGCCGGGTAAACAAAATCAAACGTTGCGTGGAATTCATCATCGATATTTATTCCGACCCTCTTCCGTATGACGAGGAGAAAATCATCTGCGATTGACGGTCACATCCGGACAGTACAGCCGAATATAGGAGTAGATGAAAGGACGGTTTGAAATGAAATATATCTTAATCGCAGTGCTGGCCTTTGCAGGATCCATTCTACAAGCGGCCGAACCCATGACGGAAACCGCCATTTTTGCAGGAGGTTGCTTCTGGTGCGTGGAAACCCCGTTTGATGAGTTGCCGGGCGTGAAGGAAGCCGTATCCGGCTACAGTGGTGGCACGGGGCTCGATCCCACCTACGGGGACTATGCAGAAAAGGGCCACGTTGAAGTGGTGAAAGTCACCTATGATCCGGCCAAAATCACCTACCATCAGCTGCTGAATGTATTCTGGCGGCAGATCAACCCGACGGATAGCGGCGGGCAGTTTGTCGATCGCGGCCTGCAATACCGCCCTGTCATCTTCTACAAGGATGACAAACAGAAAGAGCTCGCCGAACAATCGAAGCAGGAACTGCAGGACTCCGGGATCTATAACAAGCCGATTACCGTTGAAATCCTTCCTGCGGAAAAATTTTATCGTGCGGAGGACCACCATCAGAATTATCACAGCGAGCATCCCATCAAGTACAAATACTACCGCAGCCGTTCGGGGCGCGACCAGTATCTCGATAAGGTCTGGGGCAAGGACCGGGACAAGATGGACCCGGCCGCCGACATCGTAAAACGCGTCACCTACACCAAGGACGAGCTGAAAAAGAAACTGACCCCGCTGCAGTACCGGGTCACCCAGGAAAGCGGCACCGAACCGCCGTTCCACAACGCATACTGGGACAACCATAAAGAGGGCATCTACGTTGATGTTGTATCCGGCGAGCCGCTCTTTTCCTCGAAGGACAAGTTTAAATCCGGCACCGGCTGGCCCAGTTTCACCCGTCCGCTGGAGCCGAAAAACATCGTCGAAAAGGAAGACAACAGCTTCTTCAGCCGGCGCACGGAGATCAGAAGCAAGCACGCCGATTCCCACCTCGGCCACGTCTTCAATGACGGACCACGGCCGACCGGAAAACGCTACTGCATGAACTCCGCCGCCCTGCGCTTCATCCCCAAGGAAGACCTGGAAAAGGAAGGCTATGGCCAGTATGCGAGCCTCTTTCCTAAATGATCCACCTTTGTAGGGCGGGAATGGTCGGAGACCTTCCCGCCGCCATCGAGCACCTAATTCCCCCCGTTCGTCCATCCTTCAGTTACACCACATGTTCTGCATGCGGCGGGAAGGTATCGCTGACTCAACCATTCCCGCCCTACAATTTGCCCTTCGTTGCCTGGCTCGCCACTTCTTCATGAGCTTGGCGACGGTGGGGTGAGGCGGGTTTGGTTGTGAAGACCGGCGACGTGATTGATGGCTTCGGACTGGGTCGGGTAGGGGTGGATCACTCGGAAGCCTCTTTATAATAGTGCCGGTACATGGCGGCGGTATCGGCCCTGCACCATAGGCGCTGAAAGCAGTAGGTGCCGACCAAGCGGAGAACAAGAATAATGCGCTTGAGTCCTCCTGCATTCCATTTTCTGGACGACACCTGAACATCGCCAAATAAAAAGGCCCTGCGGCCGATGCGACCAAGCCGAAGGCTCAGCTCCACGTCCTCCATGAGTGGAATGCCGCAAAAAACGTTGTGCTTCAGCCCAGTTTCGCGGCGGAAAAACTGCACCTGGTCGCCGAATGCGATCCCAAGAAACGCGGCACGAAAATCGTTCAATAGCTGGACTAGCCGCAGGCATGTGCCGCGGCCATCGAATACCGAACCCAGCGCGCCGCCCCCCATGCTTGGATTGCGTCGCAGAACTTCCAGCATGTCCTCGAAAAGGTTTGCCGGGACAAGGGTGTCGGCATGCACGATGGCGACAACATCGCCCGCTGCCTGTTGAATACCCGCCATAATCTGCCCGCCGCGTTTTCCTTCCACCGCCTCCAAAACCGTGGCGCCGGCGGCGCTTGCCTGCTGTGCCGTGTCATCCTGCGAGCCGCCATCGGCTACCAGGATTTCAGTCACGATGCCGCACGATTGTATGGCTTGGATGCATGGCCCGATTTGTTCGCTTTCGTTCAGCGTTGGAATGATCACCGAAATGGATTCCGGGGGGATCGGTTCCGGCAGGAAGCTTCGGCGCAATCCGGCCGCAGCTTCCCATCCCAAAATCAACAAGGGCGACCATTCAATAATCAGAAAGGCATTCGGAAGCATCCAGTGCCCGGTTTGTTCGTAGATCTGGCGCGTGACAAACGATGCGCTGATCGTGACACAGATTAGCATCCACGACCGAAGCGGAATCAGAGGGAGCAGGATAGCAATCCAGCTGAGATACCAGAAGTGAATGGTCGGGGAAAAGACCAACAACAGCGACACGGCCACCATCATACCGGTATGCGGATCGTCGCGAAAACGGCGCCGCAGCATGGGACTGTACAGGAAAAAGACCACAATCAATCCAGTCGTTAAAGCCATCATGCAGAGGCGCGCTGCAAGCACCTGGTCGTCCAGCAGGTTCCACAGCAGTATGTGCATGGAACCGTTGTACGCGTAGTGCTGGCTGAATGTTGAAAGGCAGGAAAAAACATTGCCGGGTTCCATGGCCAAGATCGGCAGAAAGGGGAGCACTACGGCAACGGCCCCGGTCCACATCCATTTCAGGTTGTCGCGGCGGAGTAGGAATGGGCAGGCGACAAGGGCGACATATTTTGACTGTATCGCCAATCCGGCCAGAAGAAACATCCAGCCCCAGCGCCGGCGATCAAAGGCAACAAGAGCGGCCAGCAGGAAAAAGTTTTGGATCGCGTCAAAGTGCGCCTCCCCGGCGAAAGCATAGAGCACAACCGGATTCAAGGCATACAGCAAGGCCCAACGTGCATCAAGGCGTCGGTGTCGCAGCAACAGGAGTATGAGCCAAATACTTGAAAGATCGAAGGCCACCACCATGAGCTTGATGACCCATGGGCTATACCAGACCGAGCCGGCCGCAGCGAACAGACCAAGCACGAACGGCGGATAGGCCGCCGAAAGATGTGGAAGGTTGATGGCGCTGTGGTATGGATCGGTTTGGGCCAAGGTTGCAAGATTCGGATCGTCGGGCGCATGCAGATAGGGATTGATGCCTTCCGTGATCAGTCGTCCTTCCCACAGATAGCGGTTCATGTCGTCGGTGTGCTCCATGGGCAGCATCGCCAACCGTGCCAGCACAGCCATCAACATGATCCATCGCGAAGGATTGAAACTCGTCCGGGGCAACAGGAGGAACACCATGAGGCCGCTTGCCGACACCAGCGCAAAACGCAGCATGTGCAGATACGGTTCCTGCCCCTTCATCGCCCCGGTTCCGGTCGCAAGCGTCACCAGTATAAAGACAAAGATGCCTGCGAACCCCCACCGATTCTTACAACGACCTCCATCCATGCGTAATCTTCGCTCCATTCGTCAGCGCCGTTGCCAAAACAGCCATTTTTTCATCAACTTGGCAACGGTGGGGGTGAGGCGGGTTTGGTTGTAAAGACCGGCGACGCGCTTGATGGCTTCGGACTGCGTGGGATAGGGATGGATTACGCCGCCTATTTTCCCCAATCCCATGCCGGCCGCCATGGCAACGGAGATTTCGTTGATCATTTCCCCGGCGTGCGCGGCGACGATGGTGGCGCCTAGAATCTTGTCTGTGCCCTTTTTCACGACGACTTTCACGAAGCCCTCGGTTTCGCCGTCGGCCTGCGCGCGGTCGTTTTCGGCCATCTCGAATTTGTAAGAATCGGTTTTGATTCTCTTATCCTTGGCGTCGTGCTCGTACAGACCGACATGGGCGATTTCCGGATGGGTGTACGTGCACCACGGCATGTTGAGGGCTGACAGTTTTTTTCTGCCGCCAAACAGCGCGTTCTGAATGACGATCTGTGCGGCGGCATCGGCCGCATGCGTAAACTTTTGCTGCATGCAGCAGTCGCCCGCCGCATAGATGTTCGGATTGGTCGTGTGAAGATGGTCATCCACATGGATGCCGGTTTGGGGATCGTATTCCACGCCAGCCATTTCGAGTCCAAGATTTTCGACATTGGGAGCACGGCCAACACCAACGAACAACTCGTCGCCTTCGATGGTGCCATGCTTTGTATGCACACGCTTGATCGCGCCATCCGTGGATACGCGCTCAACGGTTGCGTCGAGCAGTACCTCGATGCCTTCGCGCTGAAATACCTCGGCAAGCAGCGCCGAGGCTTCTGGATCTTCGCGCGGCAGAAAACGAGAATGCTGAATGATCGTAACCTTGGATCCCAGATTACGGAACGCTTGGGCCAGCTCGCAACCGATCGGGCCTCCGCCAATCACGATGAAATGCCTCGGAAGTTCCGTTAGATTGAACACGGTTTCGTTCGTCAGAAATCCGGCCTCATCGAGTCCCGGAATATCCGGATGCACGGCGCGCGCGCCGGTGGTGATGACCGCTTTCTTGAAATGGATTTCCCGCCCGCCAACCTCCATGGTGTTGAGCCCGGTAAACTTCGCTTCGCCGATGAACATATCGACGCCCTTTTCCGCGTAGCGCTTCGCCGAATCATTTTTGCTGATGTCGGCGCGGATGCGGCGCAGGCGTTCCATGACTTTCGGAAAATCCTCTTTGTGGATTTCGGATGGCGTCAAACCATAGTCCGCTGCGTTGCGCATTTCTGCCGCCAGTCGCGACGGACGGATCAGAGCCTTCGATGGCACGCAACCGACGTTGAGGCAGTCGCCGCCCATCAGATGCCGTTCGATCAATGCCACCTTTCCGCCAAGCCCGGCCGTGCCGATGGCGGAGATTAGCCCAGCGCTCCCCGCGCCGATGGTGACGAGATTGTACGTGCCGTCCGGCTCCGGATTCTTCCAATCGGCCGGATGCACGTTGTCCAGCAGACGTTGGTTGTGTTCATCGGCCGGAAGCACATCAAATTTCCATTCTTCACTCATCGATTTTCTCCGAAAGGGCTTTCTTCGCAATTTTGGTGACGTAGACGGTTACGAGCACGGTGGCGATGAATGCGACGATGTTAATGATCCATCGGGCGGTCGATGGCGCTTCGGCGGTTTCCGCACCTATGCTGGCGAGGTCGCCGGCCAGCGAGCCAATGTAGACATACATCACCGTGCCGGGCATCATGCCGATCCACGAGGCGAAGATATACTCGCGCAGCGACACCTTGGTGAGGCCGTAGGCATAGTTGAGCAGGTTGAACGAAAAGACCGGCGAAAGGCGAGTGAGCCCGACGATCCGCCAGCCTTCCTTCGCGACGGCATCATCAATGGTGGTAAAGCGGGCATTGCCTTCGATCTTCTTCGCAATCCAGTCACGAGCAAAATAACGGCCGACCAGAAACGCGGCAGTCGCGCCGAGCGTCGAGGAGATCGAGACCAGAACCGACCCCGCAACCACGCCATAGATGGCGCCGGCGCCAAGCGTCAGCAACGAGCCGGGAATGAACAAGACGCAGGCCGCGATGTAGAGCAGCGCATACACGCCCATGCCTGCCGGTCCAAGGTTCTCAATCCATGCCAGCACATCGGCAATGTGTTGCTGCAGGTGTAAGTATTTTCCGCCCAGCACCAGCAGCACCGCAACGGCGGCTACGATCAGCAATGGTTTAATCCACTTCATTCTTTGATCTCCAATTCATTTTCTATCATGAGAGAATCAGCCAGCATATTGCGCCGATGATGGCTGCCACCGGTAACGTCGTGATCCATGCCAGCACAATCGATCCAATCACCTTTCGGTTTCCCTGCTTCGTGATCACGCCAATGCCGAACAAGCTACCGCAGCTGACGTGAGTGGTGCTGACCGGAACGCCCCAGCGGCTGGCGATGATAACCAGAAAAGCGGTGGCCAGGTTGGCGCTGAACGCCTGTCCGTCATTCATGGTGGTGATACGCGTGCTCATGGTTTCGGAAACCCGCCGCACCATCAGCAGGCCACCGAAAAGAATGGCTGCACCGGCCAAAAGCAGGGCATGGGCATCGGTAAGAAAAGAGAGGCCGAGCATCAGTGCAGCCACCTTGGGCGTATCGTTCAGGCCGCGGGCAAAACTGATCGCCCCGGCGGAAAACAGGTGGAGACGGTCGACAACCGCCTGGGCATTGATACCGAAAACCTGCCCGTCATAACGGCGAATGCAGTTGGCCTGTTCGTCGAGGGTTAGCGCCAGACCGCTTTCAGCATACTGCATGGAACCGTCGTCCTTGATGAGCACGGGTTGCATCGCTTTCCCTACGCACAGGCAGGTTTGATCTGTGATGCCCAAACCTCGACGTAGCGTTCGGAAAAACAAATAGGCGATCGCTCCCACCGAAACCGCAATCAAAGGCGAAGCCAGCAACGGATAGAAAAACTTGCTCCAGACCGCATGCCAATGCAATCCGCCGCCAGCCAGTCCAATCCCGATGATGGCGCCAACCATGGCGTGCGTTGTGGATATTGGCATTCCGATGCGGGTGGCCAGCAAAACCGTCAGACTGGCGGCAAGGCCGACGCATAGCGGGAAAAGCGCCGAACCGAGTATGGCGGCATCCACAATGCCCTTGCCCTTGAACTTGGCGGCCAGCTCGGCTCCGAGCCAAACCGCGGCGAGCGATCCCAACAAGGTGGCCGCTCCTGCGTAAAGAATCGCTTTCTTCTCCGGCAACAACCCGCTTCCAATCAAGGTTGCCACGCCCTTGCTGTTATCATTCGCCCCGTTGGCGAAGGCCAACGCCACGGCAAAAACCATAATCAATATGCCGATCCACATACTTCAACTCCTTTCGTTTTACATTCCTGCCATTGAACGTTCATGCAGGCACGAGGTAGTCGGGCGAGGCCGCATATCCTTACAACTGTATCGGAGAAAAAGCATATGGACCGGCATGGGTACTTCGATCTACTTTGCCGCCTTCGCGGCGGCGAGCAGGACATCCGGGTCGATGCGCGTTTTGTAGTCGGGATTGGAGTAGGCAAAGTCGATGACGCCATCCTGTCCGACAAGGAAGACCGCTGGCACGGGTAGCATGTGGTGCTTTTCGCCGGAGGCCTTTTCGAGATCGATCCCGTAGCCCGCATATTTTTCGAGCGTTGCATCATCGACCGTGAACGCGAGTCCGAAGGCCTTGGAAGCCACCATGGTGGAATCGGAAAGCAGCGTGTAGGTCAGCTTTTCCTTCTCGATGCTCTTTTCCAGATTCTCCGGCAGGTCGGGGCTGATGGCAATGATCCGGTAACCCAGCTCGCGCAGCTTGGGATCGAGTTCCTGCATCTGCATGAGATGCCGGCTGCAATAGGGGCACCAGCTTCCGCGGTAGAAGATCAGCACCAGGGGTCGTTCCGCGGCCGCCTCCCGCAGCGTTACGGCTTCGCCGTCAACGTTCTTCAGTGTGAGGTCTGGAATTTCCTGCCCGATCATCAACGGTTGGAATTTTTCTTCAGCCGACGCCGTCAGCGTGATGCACAGTGCTGCAATGGCGAGTGTCATTATGCTTTTCATGTTTGCCTCCATGTTATTAGCAACCGCAGCTTGCGCCGGAAGCCCGTTCGGCTTCGTTTGTGGGTGCGCAGTCGACCATGCGTCCAAAGTGGGTGGACTCGTCTCCAAAATAATCGAAGTGCTCCGCAAAGCGGGTCTTCGCCAGCATATTGAAGGAGTTGCCGCATACCAGATGCGACCGTCCCTTTTCGAAGCGATGGTCGGCGTCTAGTTCGAAAACATCCGGGGAGTGGCGCAACGTGCCTTTGAAGCGGACGGCCTGGCCGTAGTCTTCGCAGGCGTCTTCCAGCTCCGGCAATTTGAATAGACGATAGGTGATCGAATCGAATTGGATGCCGCCGACCAGTTCCTGGACATAGCTGTTTTCGATGGTGATCGGATCGCGCGCGACTTCGCGCGGATCGTTGAAGCCATGCTTGCGCGCCAGCCGGATAAAGTCGTGCTCGTATAGCGCGCCGCTGAGGCATTCACCGTAGAGCACCGGATCGTCGAGCAGGTTTGTCGGAATCCGGCGGTCCGAATAGACGTCGGAAAAATAGAATTCGCCGCCGGGCTTGAGCACGCGATAGATTTCGCGCAGCGCTGCATCCTTGTCCGGACAGAGGTTGATTACGCAATTGGAGATCACGATGTCGAACGAGTTGTCTTCGAGTCCGGCTTCGTCGAGTTTTTCGATCAACCCTTTCCTGAATTCGACGTTGGGTTTTCCGTAGCCGAAAG
>JBNLGU010000028.1:0-27826 GCA_050306215.1 Pontiella sp. | reverse complement strand
GAAGAAGCCTACCGCCAGATCGAAGAGATCGAACTGCAGGTAGAGGAATTGGTCGGCAAGGAAGGCGAATTCGTCTATCCCGCACCACCGGTGGCTGTCGCCGGATTCAGCAGCCCGTCGCCGGCCTCCCGTCCCAAACCGAAGGTCGTCAAACCCAAGCCCGAAAAGGATCCGGCCAGCGAAAAGCCCGCACCGACCGAGCAGGAAGAGCCCCACGAAACCGCTTCTGCGGAATCGGAAAAAGTCGAGCCGAAGGAATCGGAAACCGCAACCAGCGGCACTGCAGAGTAATTACCGATCGACCGCCTGCCCTCTTCCCGGAATACGATGCAAAAAACGATCCATATCAACCAGCTGCTGATAGAGCGCGAAGACCACCTCGTGGAAATCTTCGAGCTTGAACGTCAAATCGGCATCGTTCTGGGCGGCGCTTCCTATCCGCTGGAAGCGCCGGCGGATCTTCCGTCGCAACAAAAACGGAAAAAGGCGAAACGGAAAAAACCAATAGCGGCCAAAAAACCGTCGGTGCTGCGCCTTCGGAAACTGGATCCGGAAACCGAGTCCGCCTACCGGGTGGTCTATCTTCAGAACGACGAGGAAAAAACGGAAATCCACACCGACCCACGGCCACTGGCCCTGCTCGCCAATACGCCCCTGCCCCACGTTCAGGTCCAGCTCATCGAAACCGTTCAATGCGCCGAAGAAAACCAATGGAGCGCCGTGGAGACGCTTTTCGAAGCTCCCGGCACAGAATAGCGTCAACAGGAAAAGCCCGCCGCCTCAATCAGAGGTTGGGCTCGGTGGATTTAGCGAGCAACGCCTCCAGCTCGTCGGCCGGCAGCAGCTCCTTTTCCAGCACCAGCTGTTTGAGCGTCTTCCCGGTTTTCAACGTTTCCTTCACCAGTTCGGCCACGCGGTCGTAGCCCAGCCTGGGATTCAGAATGGTCGGAAGCCCCGCGCTGATTTCAAAATTGCGGTTGCAGACATCCTCCCGCGCTTCGACCCCCCGCACGCATTTTTCGGACAGCATGGTGCAGGTACGGGAAAGGATGCCGATTGATTTGATCAGGTTGGTGCCGACCAGCGGCATGTGCGTATTGAGTTCAAGTTGCCCGGCCGCGCAGGCCATGGCGATCGCCGTATCGTTTCCAACCACCTGCATACAGGCCATGTTCGCCGCCTCGCAGATGCTGGGATTGATCTTGCCGGGCATGATGGATGAACCGGGCTCGACCGCCGGCAACCGGATTTCCCGGATTCCCGTGTTGGGCCCCGAGCCCAGCAGACGCAGGTCGTTCACGATTTTGAGCAGGTCGATCGCCAGCAGGCGCAGGGCCGAGGAAAGTGCGCCCATATCCGTCAGGAACTGGGTGATTTCGACCCCGTTTTCCGCCACGCGGAATTTATGATCCGTCAGCCGGTTCAGTTCGTCGATGATACGTTGCCGATATTCGGGTTTAGCGTTGATACCTGTTCCGACCGCATTGCCTCCCACACCCAGTTCCCGCAGTGCGCCGATGGCTTGTTCGACGCGGGCATCGTCCTTTTCGAGCGCATGCGCCCACGCGCCGAACTCCTGGCCCAGCCGAATCGGCACCGCATCCTGCAGGTGGGTGCGCGCGCTTTTGATCACTCCATCAAACTCCATGGCCTTGGCATGCAGTGCCTGCACCAGCTCGCGCAGAGCCGGGAGCAGCAGTCCACACCCCTCCACCGCCGCCAGACGAATCGCGGACGGAACAATGTTGTTGGTCGACTGGCCCTTGTTGACGTCGTCATTGGGATGCACCAGCATGCGGTCGCCCCGTTTGCCGCCCAGTTCCTCGCAGGCCAGATTGGCAATCACTTCGTTCACATTCATGTTCGACGACGTGCCGGAACCGGCCTGGTAGACATCGATCGGAAACTGGTCGTCGTACACCCCCTCCAGGATCTTGTCGCAGGCGGAAATGATGGCCTCGCCTTTGTCTGCGGAAACCAAACCCATTTTGATATTCGCATGGGCGCAGGCAATCTTGAGCTTCACCATGGCGTAGATGAGTTCGATCGGCAGCGGCTCGCCGGCCCCATGGAAATTTTCGAGCGAGCGGCAGGTATGAATCCCGTAGTAGGCATCCGATGGGACCTCCCGTTCCCCGAGAGAATCTTTTTCGATTCGCATACAACCATTCCTTTCCGTTTCCCACCAGAGCCAACACTAACGCGGCCTGACTGGAGGTGCAAGGGATCGATTGGAATCTAAAGCGAACCCAGAAGCTCGCGGGCGTGCTGCAGGGTCACGCCGGTGCTGTCCTTGCCGCCCAGCATGCGGGCGATTTCATCGGGGCGGGTTTCGCCGTCGAGCAGCTGGACTTCCGTGTAGGTGCGTCCGTCTTCGACCTTCTTGGAAACCGCCAGATGGGTGGTGCCGCAGGCGGCGACCTGCGGAAGATGGGTAATGCAAATGAGCTGGTGGTTCCGTGCCACCTGGGCCAGTTTGCGCCCCACCGCACCGCCGATCTCCCCGCCGATATTCGCATCGATTTCATCGAACACCAGTACGGGAATCTTGTCCTGCTTCGCCAGCACGGCCTTGGTGGCCAGCATGACGCGGGAAATTTCGCCGCTTGAAGCAATCATGCGCAGCGGCCGCATATCCTCGCCCGCATTGGGTGCAAAGCCAAATTCCACCTCGTCCATACCGTCCGGCCCCGGCTCGCAGGGATTGATCTGTACATCGAAGAAGCCGTGCTCAAATCCGATATCCACGAGTTCGCGGGTGATGCATTCCGACAAATGGTCCGCCACGTTTTCACGCCGCTTCCGTAATTCGACACCGGCTTTTTCCAGTGTCTTGAACACGGCATCCAGCTCGGACTGCAAGGTTTCGCGCTTCTTGTCGCGCCCCCTCAGGTCCTCCAGTTGTGCTTGCCATTTTTCACCGTTTTCCAAAATATCTTCGACGGTCGCTCCATACTTGCGTTTGAGCGTCTGGTATGTGGTTAAGCGATCATCCAACCATTGCATCCGCTCGGGACTGGCATCGATGCCGGCGGCCGAGTTTTCGATTGAGCGTACCACCTCCTGCACTGCGGCCACGGCGCTTTCAAGCTCGTCGTGCCATCCTTGCGCTTCGGGCATCAGCTTGATCAGGCGGTTCAGGCACTGCTGGGCGGCGACCAAGCCATCGAAGGCGCAACCTTCGGCTTCCGTCAAGGCATTGACCGCGCCATTGGCCAGCTCGATGACCTGTTGGGAATTGGCGATCCTGCCATGCTCCTCAACCACTTCGGCTTCCTCTTCCGCCGTCAGATTGGCCCTTGAAATTTCGTTAACCCGATAGTCGAGAAACTCGATCTGCCGGACGAGATCCTCCTCGTTGTCCGCATTAAGCGCATCGATCTGCTTCTGGATCTCCCTGTACTTGGCATATTCCGCTTGATACGCCGCGCGGACGGCATCCAGCTGGCCAAAGGCATCCAGGATTTCAAGCTGGACATGCGGGTCGAGTAACGATTGGTGGTCGTACGGGCCGTGCATATCCACCAGCACTTCGCCCAGCCGCTTCAATACCTGCAGGGTCACGGACTCATCGTTCACCAAGGTCTTGCTGGAGGATTCGGTGATGATCCGGCGAACAATCAGCAAGCCGCCGTCGCAGGGTTCCAGGCCGACGTCGGTCAATACGGCATCGACCAGTGTTGAATCGGAAAGCCCGAATTCGGCATGCACGGAACAGGATGCCTCGCCGGTACGGATCATCGATTTGTCGGCGCGTTCGCCGAGCAACAGGCGCAAGGCCCCCATCAGCAGCGACTTGCCGGCGCCGGTTTCGCCGGTAATGACATTAAGGCCGTCGTTGAAGCCGACCTGCACGTCATCCACCAGTGCCAGATTCTTGATTTTGAGGGTCCTAAGCATCGCGGGGCAGAGTATTCAACGGGATGGGTTATGGGCAAGTCCGCATCGCTATAAAGCAATCTATTTACCCACCAGGTGCTCGCCGGGCGCATGTTCGCTGGCGGCCGCCCGTTCCTCTTCCTTGCGTTTTTCTTCAAACTCGTTGAGGAACATGGAAAGCACTCGGAGCAAAATCAGCAGGAATACCGGACCGCCGATGTAATAGAAGGCATCAGGCAGGTCAAACGAGGGATGCGACCGGCTATCGCGCACATTGGGACGCAGTTGCCGGCGGGCTTCTTCCTTGAGCGGGAGGTAATCGTCGCTCCCCACGCCATACACTGCAGTAACACGGGCTTGGTTGGTGGGCGGGGCCGAGTTGGTACTGACGTCCAGCATGGGATCGATGGTCGATGAATACTCGTCGATGGCAAATGCGCCGCCAACACCCATCCATAAGACCAGTACGATAACTACTATTAGATTTTCAACAAAACGCACGTTCTAAGACCCCACACAGTCCACTCGCATAAATCTACTTAATTAACCATATTCCAAAACCGCTTTGAAATAAAAAAAGTATGACAAACTCGTAATCAATATGCCAACCATTCATCAACCGGCAGATCCAGACCGATGCCCAGCTGATAGTTGTAAACCGCCATCTTGAGCGCGCTGCCCATGGCATCAAGGTCATGATCAAAATCGGCCTCGAAGGCAATTTCATTCACGGCAAACGGGGTGTCCGGCATTTCCGGCAACCGTATGCCGTAATCCGCCGGATGTTCGGCTATTTCGCTATGGGCCGTCAGTGCAAAGCGGTGCCAATAGGCTGAATGAAGTACCCCCTCGTCAAACAGTCGCCTAACGGTGTCCAGGGCCGCCAACGTTTCGTATTCCGTCTGCGTGGGGAATCCGTACATTAGATAGGCATGGGTAAGGATGCCGGCATCGGAAAAGTCGGCCAGAACCCGCACCGCCTGCTCCACGCGGATCCCCTTTCGCATCAGCTTGAGCGTTCGGTCGCAACAGGTTTCCAATCCGCCGGTTACGGCAATGCATCCCGCCCGGGCCATCTTCCGGATCAACCCACTGGAAAACCGGTTTTCAAACCGTATGTTGCCCCACCACTCAATATCCATGCCGCGCCGCAGGATCTCGTCGCACAATCCATCGATTAAATCGGGGGGCAAGGCCTCGTCCACAAAATGGAACCCCCGGAAGTCGGTCTGCGCCGAAACCCGTTCGATCCAGTCGCAAACCGTGGCGGGCGTGGCGGGATCGTAGCGGCAGATGTAGTCGATCGATGTATCGCAGAAAGCACAGCGGCTCCAGCAACACCCCTGCGCCAATACCAGCTTGTTCCAGCGGGCCTCCGACCAGAGGGTTGCCGCGGGATTGAGAGTTTCAACCATGCTCAAATACCGATCCAGCCGAAGGCCTGCATAGTCGGGCGGCGGCAAGTCGTCGTGGGCAACCGCTTGCGCCATGCGGTTATATAGGCGCACCGTTCCAGCTTCAAGAACATAGGTTGCGACCCACTCTTCGCGGGGAACCCTGTCGGCCAGCCGCCGCAGGGGAACGAATCCACTATCCAGCGTGATCGTATCGACATACGCAAACACGGAGGGATCGCGTAGCTGGCGCAATTCGGTATTCACATACCCTCCCCCCATGGTGACGTGCACATCGGGGACCGTTTGCTTAATCCGGCGGGCAACGGCCAATGCACCGAACAGGCATCCGGGAAACGGTACGGTCAGGGCCACCATCTCCGGCTTGTGCATTGCAATGCATCGATCCACCAGTTCCTCCAACCAGCGCACCATCACGTGGTCCGCCCGCTCCAAGGCCTCTCGCATCGGTACGAACGACGGAAGACTCGCAGCCAGTTTTTCGGCATACCGGGAAAAGCCGAAATGGGGATCCAGCTTTTCGGCCAGGGCCGCGATGTCGTCCAGATACAGGCTGGCGAGATAGCGGGCCCGCTCTTCGTCCCCATAGCCGCGGAAGCCCCATCCCAGTTGCTCCTCCTGCGCATAGGCATGCTCCAGATGCGCCCCCTCCGGCAAGTATCCACGGCGCACGAGACGGCGGGCGGCCGAAGGATTCCTGTTTTGCAGGAACGACACCACCTCGTCGATGGTTTCGGCATAGGGCCCGGCGTACGCATCATCCAGCCCAAGCCCCTCTGCCACGGCCCGAACCCCTTCCCGCGAGAAAAGCCGGAGTATCAACTCCAGCGACAAGTCCGCCTGCACGGCCTCATGACCGCACGATCGAAGCCACGCGGTCAGAAGTGGCGTGGCCGCATACGGAGTATTGGGTTGCAGCAGTGGCGGTGTAATCAGGAGAATTTTCATGAATCCTGAGAAAATAGAGCCAAAAACACGGCAAATCCATCTGCAAACGTAATATTATTGCACCCCCAAGTCCGATACTGCATAAATGGCGGACTTGCAGCAAACGAAGGTACGAAACCATGGCAAAACCAATTTACGCAGGCTCATACACCAACCGCGGCCGAGGCCGTTGGAAACGGGTGTTCTTCATCATCATCCTCATCCATATCGTGGCGATCGGCATCTATCTCTATGCAAACCGCGATAAATCCGAGGAGAAGCAAAACGAGGAGACGCAGGCTCCGTCCGCCCCCTTGGCGGATGGTCTGGCCCTGCCTTCGGCCCCCGATTTTCCCGAAGCCCCCGACATCGGCACGGCCGCGTCCACCCCGGAGTCCAAGGTCGCAATCTCCGACGCCCAGGCCGCCATTGCGGGTGGCCAGTTGCAGCAGGCCAAGAAAATCCTCGACGAAACCGTTGCCAGAACACCCGATCCAGACGCCATCAAACTGCTGGGGGATGTGAACCTGAAGCTGCTTAAATCCCCGCTGATGATGCCCGGCAAGGAATACTATGTGATCCAATCCGGCGACTACCTTCAGAAAATCGCCAAGGAACACGGAACGACCGTCGAGCTCATCAAGATCATGAACGGTCTCAAGACGGATACGATCCGAGCCAATGCCCGCCTGCTCGTCTTCAACAGCAACTTTTCCATTCGGGTTTCCAAGACCAAGAACCATCTCGACCTATTGATGGATGGAAAGCTCTTCAAACGCTACTCGGTGGGCACCGGCAAGTTCGGCAAGACGCCAGCCGTGCAGTTCACCATTGTCGATAAGATTGTCGAGCCCCCGTGGACGCGCCCGTCCGACAACAAGCAGATCGAATACGGCGATCCGGAAAACGTGCTCGGCACCCGCTGGATGGCTTTGAAGTCGAAGGATCACCCTGAACTGACCGGATTCGGTATTCACGGCACCTGGGAGCGCGACAGTATCGGCAAGCAGTCCAGCGCCGGTTGCATCCGCATGCTCAACGAGGATGTTGAGGAACTGTTTGGTCTGGTGCCCCGCAAAACAACCGTTATAATCGCCGATTGATTCCACGAAGAAGGAGCTCTGCATGAGTGCTAAATATAGCCTGCCGTTTGAAAGTCCCATTGTTGAACTCGAAACCAAGCTCAAGGAACTCGAAACGTTCAGCAAGGAACAGGATATCGATGTCACCTTCGAAATCGAGCAGATGAAGGAAAAGATCGAAAAGACGCGCAACGACATTTATGCCAATCTAAACGCGTGGCAGAAGGTTCAGGTAGCACGCCATCCCGACCGCCCCTACACCATGGACTACATTAAGGCCATGACGACCGATTTCGTGGAAATCCATGGCGACCGCATCCACCGCGACGACCGCGCCATTATCGGAGGCTTTGCCAAGCTGGATGGGCAAAAGGTCATGATCATCGGGTCGCAAAAGGGTCGCGACACCAAAACTAACGTGGAATGCAACTTTGGCTGCGCCCATCCCGAGGGGTACCGCAAGGCGTTGCGCCTGATGAAGCTGGCCGACAAGTTCGGTGTTCCGATCATCACGCTGATCGACACCAAAGGCGCCTATGCGGGACTGGAATCCGAAGAACGCCACATTGCCGAGGCCATCGCGGTCAACCTGCGCGAAATGTTCAACATCACGGTACCGATCATCTGTGTCATTATCGGTGAAGGCGGAAGTGGCGGCGCTTTGGGCATCGGCATTGGCAACCGCATGCTCATTCTGGAACACGCCTACTATTCCGTCATTTCACCCGAAGGCTGCGCCGCCATCCTCTGGAAGGACCGTGCATTCTCGGACAAGGCGGCCGAAGCCCTGAAGATCACGGGGAAACACCTGCTTGAGCTTAAGCTGGCCGACGAAATCGTCCCCGAACCCAAGGGCGGTGCGCATGTGGACCATGCAGCCATGGCCGAGAATCTCAAGGCCGCACTCGCGCGCAACCTGGAGGAACTGTCCCGGAAATCGGCGGAAGAAATCATGCAGGAACGCTACGACAAGTTTCGTGCAATGGGTATATTCGAGGGAGCGGTTGCCTGACGCACAGGCTCAGCGACACCGACGGAAAAGCAGGTCACACGGGCCTGCTTTTTTTATTCATCCCTTCCACGTGTGATCTCGACCGCCGAGCTTTTTGCAAACCGCAAGGCCCCGGGCTTATCGATCGTCACCACCACCTGCTGCACTTTTTCATCGACGAGGGCAATCGACGCCACGTTTTCGGCCAACGCTTCGATCAGCTGGAAACGGCTCCCCTCCACCAGTTTGAGGATGGCTTTCTTGATCGCCTTGTAGTCCACGGTATCCGCCAAATCGTCGGACTGCCCTGCTTTTCGCAGATCGCACAACATTTCAACATTAATCAAGATGTCCTGCTTTTCGCGCCGCTCTTCAGGATAGATTCCAATGATGCAGCGTAAGGCGAGGTCGCGAATAAAAATACGGTCCATGGTTAAACTCCGTTTCCCAGCAAATGCTGTCCGCCATCCACATAGATAATCTGGCCGGTGACGGAATCGGCACATATTAGGAACAGCGCGGCTTCCGCGATCTGTTCGGGCGTCGGCAACGCATCCAGCGGAACCTTGCCCGCCAATTCCCGCGCACTCGTTGCCGAACTTCCCGGAGGGGGAAGGACAGGCCCCGGGGCAACGGCATTGACCCGGATACGAGGCGCATATTCCAATGCGGCCAGCTTCGTTAATTCCGCCAGCCCGGTTTTTGAGATGGCATACGGAACGCACGTGATATCGTGGCATTGAATCCGCCGGTCCAACAGATTGACCACGGCTCCGGAAGCCGCCTGCCGTGCAAAGGCCCGCGTGAGTTCCATGGGCGCAAACAGGTTGATCTGGAATTCCCGCAGTGTTTTTTCCGGCGACGACGTGGACAGGGAATCCTTGGTGAAGATCGAGGCATTGTTGATGAGGAGATCGAGCCTACCCGCGCGCTCAATCAACGCTGCGCATTCCTCGGGATGCTCAAGGTCCGCCTGCACGGTGTGCGGCGATAACTGCTTTGCCTCGCTGGCCGAACTGCGGTAGTGAACCACCACTTCAGCACCGGCGGCCTGCAGGGCCTTCACCATCGCCTTGCCGATGCGTACCGCACCCCCGGTTACCAATGCTCTCTTTCCCGACAGATTCATGGACATCTTAATACCCGCATTTTCCAGGCATGTGAAGTTTTCGCTTTCCTTTTTACCGGTACTGGAAAAAAATGCATGCGATTCAACGGGAGAAGCCGCTTATGATCCGGAACAGCCTTGCCATCCTGCTATCCATGCTGTCGTTGCTCGGCGCGAATGCGCAACCAGAGCAGGAACAGCCCACGGTCTATATCATCCCGATCAAGAAAACCATTGAACCCGCCCTGCTCTATGTGGTCCGGCGAGGTGTCGATGAAGCGGTGCGCAACCATGCCGACGCCATCATTATCGAGATGGATACGCCCGGCGGGCTGGTGAGCGCGGCGGAAGGGATTATCAAGGTCATTACCCACACGGACATTCCCATCTATACGTTTGTGGAAAACGATGCCTACTCGGCCGGAGCGATCATTGCCTTGTCCACGCCGCACATCTACATGTCGCCCGGCAGCGTGATCGGCGCGGCCACTCCCATGATGATGGGCCCCATGGGCGGTGTTCAGGACATGCCGGATGAAGTACAGGAAAAAATGACCTCGGCCGTCGCCGCCATGGTACGGGCCGCGGCGGAACAGGGAGGACATGATCCCGAACTCGCGGAAGCCATGGTGCGGGCCGACATGGAATACAGCATTGATGGCGAAGTCATCAGTGAAAAGGGACGGTTGCTGACCTTGACCAACGAAGAGGCGGAACGGCTGGTCGGTCCGGATCGGAAGCCCCTCCTGTCGGAAGGCACGGTCGAAAACATCGACCAACTGCTGGAGCACATTGGGTTGCAGGACGCGGAACGGCATACGCTGCACATGACCGGCGCGGAAAAAATCGCCCGCCTGATCAAATCCCCCGGCATCGCCATCCTCCTGATGATCATGGGCTTTGGCGGGCTTTGGCTGGAATTCAAGACGCCCGGCTTCGGCATATTCGGGATTACGGGTGCCTGCAGCCTGCTGCTCCTCTTCTTCGGACACCACATTGCCGGCCTGGCCGGCTGGGAGGATATCATCCTCCTGTTTGTCGGGATTGCCCTGCTCGCCTTGGAAGTTTTCGTGATCCCCGGATTCGGGATTGCGGGCATCAGTGGCATTGCATTGATCCTGGCTTCGCTGATCAGCATGATGGTTGAACATGTGCCCGGAAAGTGGCGCCCCATCGAATTTTCCGCCGACCTCTTTGTCCCGCCGCTGCTAAACATTACCCTCGCGTTGCTGGGGTCGTTTATACTGGCCCTGATCGCCGGGAAGTTCCTCCCTCAAACCCGGCTGTTCCATAGTCTGACCCTGGGGAGCGTATCGCCCCACACCGATGGAAAGGCGGAGTTGATCGGTCTAGAGGGCATCGCCCGTTCGGACCTGCGCCCGGGTGGCACCGCCCTCTTCGGCGGCCAAAAAATCGATGTCGTTACACTCGGCGACTACATTCCCAGCCAGACACCGGTTCGCATCGTCGAAGTACACGGCAACCGCATCGTGGTTGAGGATTGTTCCCGCAGCTAACCGAAAAGCGTGCGCTGATATTCCATCCATTCGTCGTAGCGCGCCTCGATGGCAGCAAAGTCCTGGTCATTGTCGGCGTCCAGCACGGCACCGCCAAAATGGGTGTAGACCACCTGAACGCGCGCACCAATGGCATTGCCGATTCCTTCGGCCAAGCGGTTGAAGCAAACCAGTGACCGCACGCGATCCGATAGCTTCGGATGCCCATGCCGGTCGTAGTACAGGGAGAGCTGCAGCAGAATGAATACGCGCAACCCCTTCATCAGCCGCCATCCCGCAAACAGGAGCGAGAACAGCATCCGTGCAATATTGGCGGTACGGGTCTGGTAGCGCCATTCGTACATTTTTTCGATATAGTCGAGATGGCCGAAGGTCAACGGCTTTCCAATGTGCAGGTTGTTGTGCCGTAACAAATCTTCCCTGACATGGAAGTAAATCATGCGAATGCCCGGGTTGCCATCTTGCGGATAATAATGGGAAAGCACGCGCTCGGAACTTACGCCGATGGAATAATCGTACTCGTGCATGTTGCTTCGCCGGATGAATTCATCCACTTCGTCCGGCACGAGCAGTGGAATGTCGCAGGGCGAAACCAGCGCGGGAACCTGCTCATATTCCGAGCCCTTGAGGCTCCAGAACTCAACATCATCACCCAAGCCCAGCGCGGCGACATAACCCGCCTTGAAGTTTTCAATCATGTTGTCGCGCTGCTCCACGACGCGAACCCCCTCTATACCGCGTTGTTCGAGCTCGGCCGAGAGGCGTTCGCCTGGCCCTACCACAACAATCCCGCCCACCAGGTCCGCTTCCTGCAACGCACCGATCACATGGATGAAAAGCGGCTTGCCCTTAAGCTCTAGAAAGGCCTTGTTTTCGTTCCGCACCTTGATGCTGGCGCGCCGGTCGCCAGCCAGGATGATCGCATTGACTTTCGATGACGTTTTCATCGCACCCCCGTTTCGACGGGAACAGAGTAGTGAATTTCTTTGATTCCTGTCAAAGACATAAAAAAAGAGCGGCCGGTTGGCCGCTCCTTATCGTAGCAGGTGGTTTCCCTAGGCGCCTTGCAGCGTCATCAAGAACTCCAGGTTGCTGTTGGTCTTTTTCAGGCGGTTGATCAACAACTCCATGGCCTCGACCTGGGGCACATCCTTGAGGGCCTTGCGCAAGGTCCATATCCGTTGCAACTCATCGGGATGGAGCAACAACTCTTCCTTACGGGTGCCGGACCGCTCGATGTTGATGGCCGGGTAGATGCGCTTGTTCACCAACTCGCGGTCCAATCCCAACTCCATGTTGCCGGTGCCCTTGAACTCCTCGAAGATCACCTCGTCCATGCGGCTTCCGGTATCCACCAGCGCCGTCGCGATAATACTGAGGCTGCCGCCGCCCTCAATGTTACGGGCCGCACCGAAGAAGCGCTTCGGCTTGTGCAGGGCATTGGAATCCACACCACCGGACAGGATCTTTCCGCTGTGCGGTGAAGTGGTATTGTAGGCACGGGCAAGGCGGGTGATGGAGTCGAGCAGAATGATGACATCCTCGCCCTTTTCCACGCGGCGCTTCGACATTTCGATCACAATTTCCGCCACCTGCGTATGGCGTTCCGGCGGCTCGTCGAAAGTGGAGGCCAGCACCTCGGCCTGCGTGTTGCGACGCATGTCCGTTACTTCCTCGGGCCGTTCGTCGATGAGCAGAATGATGAGCTTTGCCTTGGGATTGTTCTTCGAAATGCTGTTGGCGATTTTCTGCATCAGCACGGTCTTGCCGGTTCGCGGCGGTGCTACGATCAGGCCGCGCTGGCCCTTGCCGATCGGGGTGACGATGTCCATGACGCGCATGGAAATTTCCTTCTGATCGGTTTCCATGACCAACCGTTCATTCGGGAAGAGCGGGGTCAGGTTTTCGAAGGGCACCCGTTTCTTGGCGGAATCCGGATCGTCTTCGTTGATCTGGTCGATGCGCAACAATGCAAAGAAGCGTTCTTTATCCTTCGGCGAGCGGATGCTGCCGGTGATGTAGTCGCCGGTGCGCAAACCAAAGCGACGGATCTGGGACGGGGAAACGTAGATGTCGTCCGGTGCGGGTTGATAGCTGTTCAGTGGCGAACGGAGAAACCCGAAGCCGTCGGGCAGGGTTTCAAGAACACCGCGCCCGAGCAAGGCGCCGCCACGGCGGCCATGCAACTTGAGCAACTCGAAAATCAGCTGGTGCTTGTTGAAAGCGGCGTATTCGGTCATTCCATAGTTCTCGGCCATCGCCTTGATGTCGTTGATTGGCGTGACCTGCATTTCATGGAGAGAGAGCGCAGGAAGGTCTTCGCGGGGCGTGTAGTCCTGTTGTTGCTGGTCCTTGTTATATCCACCGCGATTCTTGCGGCCATGCTTGTTGTTCCGGCCGCCTTTCCGGCGCTGATCATCGCCGGCATCCTTGTCCTCCGGCTTGCTTGCGGGCGAACCGGAATTTTCCGGGGAGGTCTCGTCTGCAGCGTCTTTCGGTGCCGACTCGGCCGTTTCCTCGGGATTTTTCTTCGCGGCCTTTTTCTTCGCGGTTTTCTTCTTTGCCGGGGCAGCTTCGGTTGCGGCCTTTTCTTCGGACGCTACGGCTTCTTCAACTACTTCATCATTGTTGCTCATATCTACCTTTCAACCAACAGGCTATTCACGGCGGCCCGGGTCGCCTCTTCCAATTCCTGCAATGTTCCAAGATTGCGAATAACGCCATCCGACCGGCGTTCCTTGTCGGCCAACGGCATTTGCACTTCGATCCGTTTTAAGGCATCGGCATGGCCGAGCCCCCGACGTTCCAACCGAGCGAGAACCTGCGATTCCGCACTGGACACACAAACCACGGCATCCCAATCCAGCGTCTCCATCCCACTCTCGAAAAGCAACGGGATCTGAATGGCCCCATGTTCGCCCAAGGCCCGGCGTTCGGATATCCACTTCGCCAGTTCATCCCGCACGGCGGGATGAACCAATTGGTTCAACAGCCGTAGCTTGTCCGGACGTTCGAAAACCATTTTGCCCAGCAAGGGTCGGGATATTTCGCCGTTTTCCGCCAGAATGGTTTCCCCAAACGCCGCAAGAACACGCTGAAACACCGGGGATCCCTTGGTCATGAGCCCATGGGCCACGCGGTCTGCGTCGCACACCTTGAATCCCATCGATTCCACAATGCGCCCCACTTCGGATTTTCCGCACGCAATACCGCCGGTGATGGCAAATACAACTGCGTTTCGCTCGCTTTTCGTCATGAAAAAAATTGAAACCGAAGATGGGTTGGGTTCTTTGGGAAATCCGAGGATTGCTTAACCTTGAAACGCCCTAATTTGTAGGATGAATTGGCCCTCTTGTCAACAGCGACAAGCGGAGTAATTCATTTACCCCCAGCTTTATAATCCATTGCTTTTTCCTCTGACCATCAGGTAAAAACCGCGCATGTGGAAATTCGTGAAAATGTGGATCGGCCTGTTGCTATGGCCCTTGGCCTACGCGGCCACGGTCGCCACGTATACCCTGCATCAACGCAGCGTGGTCGACACGCTCGATGCCGGATGGGGCGCGTGGGCCTTGCCCGCCGGATTCCTGCTCTGGGTCCTGATCTTCTTCATACTGCCCCGCCCCTTCCGCACCTACGTGCTCGGGCATGAACTGACCCACGCCTTGTGGGCCCTGATGATGGGTGCGAGGGTGGGAAAAATGAAGGTGGGCAAAACCGGCGGGCATGTCGAACTCTCCAAGACCAATTTTGCCATCACGCTGGCCCCCTATTTCTTCCCCTTCTATACGACCATTGTGATTGCGATCTACTGCATAGCCGGGCGATGGATGGATACGTCGACCCACCAGGGATGGTGGTTGGCTGCGGTCGGATTAACGTGGTCGTTCCATATCACGTTCACCCTGCACATGCTCTCCCAGCACCAGCCCGACGTACAGGAACACGGTCGCATCTTTTCGTTCACGGTCATCTATATCATGAACGTACTGGTGATCGCCCTGATGATGGTCTTGCTCGGCACACCCCGGTTCCTGGAGTTCGGGAACCTGCTAGGCCATAAAATCGCGGTCGCCTACAACTACACGTACCAGTATCTAATGCGCGGCTGGTTCGCTGTTGCGGAGTGGATCGGAAGCCTGAAATAAGTTCCTAGCTGGAGAGCTCGAGCACCTCGGGAGCGATCTCCGATAGCAGGTCCCGGCAAAGTTCTTCAACGTGTTCGGCCGCTTCCGAACTCAGCGCCTTTTGCGCAAGGTCGGCCGCACTGGAATAGTGCAGCTTGCGGATCACATCCTTGATCACGGGCGCCTGCGACGGACTCACGCTCAACTCGTCGACGCCCAGCCCGATCAGGAGCGGGACCAGGTACGGTGTGGACGCCATCTGGCCGCAAACGCAGGTCCAAAGGCCAAACTTGTGGCTTACCCGCACGACGTGGTCGATCAGGCGCAGAATCGCCATGTGCGTCGGCTTGTAGAGGTGGGCCACGTTTTCATTGCCGCGGTCCACCGCCATCGTGTACTGGATCAGATCGTTGGTTCCCAAGCTGAAGAAGCTCACATGGGGCGCAATGAGATCAGCGACCAACGCGGCCGACGGAACCTCGATCATCGTACCGACTTCCAGCTTTTCGTTGAACGGAATGCCCTTGCCCCTCAGCTCGTCCATGCATTCATGCAGCAGGGCGTTTGCGTCAAGGACCTCCTGCACGCAGGAAATCATCGGATACATCATGCGCACATTGTCATGTACGCTGGCGCGAAGGATGGCACGCAGTTGCGTTTTGAACAGTTCCGGACGCGACAGGCAGAGGCGAATGGCGCGGTCGCCCAGGAATGGATTCAGTTCATCCGAGGTCTCGATCGACACGGGGAGTTTGTCGGCCCCGATATCCAGCGTGCGGATGACCACGGGCGAGGGATACTGGCTTAGCGCGGCCTTGATGTAGGCATCCGCCTGTTCATCCTCGCTTGGCAGCACCTTGCTGCCGAGGAATATGAATTCTGTGCGATACAACCCAATCCCCCGTGCGCCGCGGGCGCCGACGGCCTCAAGCTCCTCGAGGAGTTCGATGTTGGCCGTGATGGGAACAAGATAGCCGTCGATGGTTTCCGGCGGCTTGTCGCGAAGCATGTCCAGTTCCTGGAGGATCTGTTTCTGCTCGCGGGCCCGGCGCTGGTATTCTTCCAGGCGTTCTTCCGTGGGATTGACGAACACCAGACCCTTCCCGCCGTCGATCAGAAGTGTATCCCCACTGGTTACGACCGCGGTAATATTGTGCAACCCTACTACCGCCGGCACCAGCAGGGCCTTGGCCATGATCGCGGTGTGCGAGGTGGAGCTTCCCAGATCGGTAACGAACGCCTTGACCTTCGACTTGTCGATGCTCGCGGTATCGGATGGCGAGAGGTCGTGGGCGACCACGATGCATTCCTCGCGGATATTGGCAATCTGATCCAGCGTTTCGCCTGCCAGGTTGGCAAGGATACGCTTGGTCACATCGCGTATATCCGCCGCGCGTTCCGAGAGATAGGAGTCATCGACCTTGGACAGCATATCGGCGTATCGGTTGGCGACCGAGAGCAAGACCGGCTCAACATTAACCAGGTCTTGTTTGAGCGCGCGAATGACGTCTTCGATGAATGTGCGGTCATCCACAACCAGGATATGCGCGTCGAATATACTGGCATGCTCGTCGCCGAGCACTTCGGCCACCTGTTTCTGGATGTGCTTGATTTGATCGTGCGTGGCAATCAACGCATCTTCGAAGCGCGCGATCTCCATCGGAATCTCGTCCTTGGATATCGACTTGGGTACCGCACGGTCGGTGGGCGGCGCAATCAGTTGCGACTTGCACACAGCGATCCCCGGGGATACACCGATCCCCTTGAGGCACACCTCGGCTTTGTCATGCTGTTTGGACACCCCGCCTAATCCTCATAGAATTTATTGACGAACAACTCTTCAATTTCGGCCATGGCCGACTCGGCATCCGATCCCGATGCGTAGACCAGCATCGTGCTGCCGGGATAACCCTCGATCGTCATTAAACCCATAATGCTCTTGCAGGACACTTTGTTGCCATCTTTTTCAATGAAAATATCACACTCGTATTTACCGGCGGCTTTGACCAGCAGGGCCGCCGGCCGGGCATGAATCCCGTACTGGTTTTCGACCTTGAATTTCTTGCTGATCTCAGGCATGGCGCACCTGCCCTCTGGTCAACCGGGTGATGATTTTATCGTCAAGTTCCTTGGCGGCGTCGTGTCCCAGCTCCTTCAGCTTTTGGTTCAGGGCCGCCACTTCAACAATGTTGGCCATATCCCGGCCCGACTGGACCGGCAGGGTGATACTTGGGATTTCGCATCCCAGGATCATCACGGTGTCCGGCAACACGCCGGTCCGGTCTTCGTCGCCGGAGGGTTGTTTCAGATTGATGACCAGATCCAGTTCGGTGTGGCGGCGAATGGAAGAGACCCCGAAGAGGCTTGGCACGTGTATAATGCCCAATCCGCGGATTTCCATGTGGTAGCGGGTCACCTCGTTCGCCCAGCAAAGGATGCGGCCGCGGCTGGTTAGGCGGATTTCCGTCACGTCGTCGGAAACCAGGCTGTAGCCCCGCTCGATCAGCGAAAGCGCGGTTTCGCTTTTCCCGATGCCCGGATCGCCGCGCAACAAGACCCCGATGCCCATGATCTCCAGGCTCGTGCCTTGCACCCGTTCGTGCGGAGCGGTCAACTTTTCCAGCAGCACCGTGCACTCGTTCACGAAATTCATGGTAACCATCGCACTGCGAAGCACCGGCACCTTGTATTCTTCCGCAAGATCCAGCATGTCCTTTGAGGGCTTCCGGTTGCGGGTAACCACGATGCCCGGAATCTGTTGCTCGAACAATCCCTTGAGACGTGCGATGCGCTCGCTCGGCTTCAGGCTTTTCAGGTAGGTGAATTCGGCCAATCCGAAGATCTGGAGACGCTGGTTGGCAAAGTACTGGAAAAAACCGGTCAACGCCAAGCCCGGCCGGTTCATGGCTGTTTCATGCAAGCGACGATCCAAATGGTCTTCCCCCGCCACGACGCTCAATGCGAGCTTCTCGGTTCCTTCGTCCAACAATGTTCTAACGGTTATCGGCACAATCCACCTCCTGAAATACCTGCATGGCTCTTACTTGTGGTGCTCCTGCACCTTGTCGCGCTGCTTGCGCATCTGACGCTCCGCATGCTCGATCGCGCGGTCGATCGCGTCGTAGAGATTTTCCGACTTTTCCTTAGCCGTTACGCGAATATGGTTGGCGCCTTGTATCACAACTTCGGCCACCTTGAGTATTTTTTCCTCATCCAAGATGATGTGGATCGATTCAATTCGAGGGAACACACCCAGACACCGCTCAAGCTTCTCGTTCACATGAGCTTTGACGTTGTCGGTTACATTGACATGCCGTCCTGTAATACTTATCTGCATGGCTGCTCCTTTCGGTTATGTTACATACTGAACCGCGGGCCTAAATACAACTCGCGGCTCACCTCGTCGTTTACCAAAAAATCGCTGTTTCCCTCGCGCAACACCTGGCCTTCGCAAAGCAGGTAGGCCCGGTCCACCACGGCCAGGGTTTCGCGGACATTGTGATCGGTAATCAGAACGCCCAACCCCTTGTCGCGCAGGTCCCGCACGATGTCCTGCACATCGTGGACCGCCAGCGGGTCCACGCCGCTGAAAGGTTCGTCCAGCAGGATGATCGAAGGTTGCGTTACCAGCGCACGGGTGATTTCAAGCCGCCGGCGCTCGCCTCCGCTCAGGGTGTAGGCACGTTGTTTCGCCAGATGCCCGATCTTCAACTCCTCAAGCAACTGGTTAAGCCGCCGCTTCCGTTCCTTGCCTGAAATCGGCAGTGTTTCCAGTATGGCCATCACGTTTTCCTGCACCGTCAATTTGCGGAATATGGAGGGTTCCTGCGAGAGGTATCCCATGCCCATGCGGGCCCGCTTGTACATGGGGACAGCCGTAACATTCTTTCCGTTGAAAAACACTTTCCCACCGGACGGACGGACCAGACCGACAATCATGTAGAAGCTGGTGGTCTTGCCTGCGCCGTTCGGACCGAGAAGCCCGACAATTTCGCCGGCCTTCACATTGATATCCACTTCCCGGACGACCTTGCGACCCTTGTATGCCTTAACCAGTTTTTCGGTTCGGATCAGGTAGCTTTCTTCCTTGTCCATCTCAGTCATTCAAATCTTTCAGAAACTTCGCTTTGGTTGCCTCGTCTAAATAAAGCAAGACGCGGGCATTGGGCTCGCACACCATCCGCCGCGTCTCATGCCAGAATATAATCCGGTCGCCGGTCATTACATTGCGTCCTTGCATGACCTTGGGGCTTCCCTCCAGCGTGAACTTTCCCTCATCCGCAACATAGGTTGCCCGCTCGGCCAGTGCCTTCCTGTCTTCTGCTTGGATTATTACCTCGGAGGCCGCATCGATCCAATCAATTTTATTGTTATCTTTCAGAAAAAGATGGACTTCCCCGCAATCCATGGCCGCCCGGGAATCCCGCAATTTAACCTGGCCCGTCAGATCGACTTGCCGGCGGACTTCGTCGTAGACGATGCGGTTGGCCCTGATTTCGGTTTCGCCGCCATCCGGCACGCCTTCCGTGCCAAACGCCGAGTCGCCGCTGACGACCAGCATGGCGTTGGGCTCGCAGAGCATTCGGCGATCCCCCCTTGTCCAGAAACGGATACGTTCTCCCGACAGCCGGTTTCCAGCCTCGGAAGCCGATGCCTGTCCATCCAGTTGGACCAAACCGCTCACATAATTGTAAACGGCACTGTCCGCGTGGGCGCTTCGATCGCCGGAAACAAAGCTCACCCCGCCCGAGGCCTCCACATGCTCAACCTGGTTCGATTCCGAAAAACGGCCAACCAGACGATCGGTTTTCAGCGTCCCTTCGTCATCCTCCACGATCACGTCGCCGTCCATGCGGACGAAGCGCTCTTGGTAGTCGAAGACCAGCTTGTCGCCCGTGAGCAACGTCTGTCCGCTGCCGCGCGTGGCCGCCTTCATTTCCTGCAGGCGCCGTTCAAACGCGCCAAACTCCTCACTGCCCTCCCCGGCCGGGGACGCGGTCGTAGCCGATCCGGAATCACCCGCAGCCATTTCGACGTCGGCATCGTCGGCCAAGGCATGGATGTCGGACCACTCTTCCGCATTTGGATCGCTTTTCTCCCGTTTGGAGCAGCCGACCGCCAGCAGCATGGAAACCGATAGCACGAACGCTGAAAGGGAACGGATCATAGCTCAAGTCCCTTTTGGTTGCGTGCGGCTTCCTTGACCAATACCTTGGGCTCGGTAAGGATCTCGAACCGGTTGCTGTCCGAAGAAAAGGTAAAGCCGCGACCGCTGATCGAGAGTTGCTTCATTTCGATCAGCACATCGCCGTCCGACTCCACCGACAGGACCTTCTCCTTGCCCTTCTCGATAATGCGGGTGAAGCAGTGCGGCGCAAAGACCGTCATCGTGACCTCGCCTTTGTCGTAAACGTCGATCCTGATGTTGGTCACATCGGCCACGCCGCCCTCGAGGATCTTGGCGTGCCCGCCGAACAGCTGGGCCTGGAGATGGCCCTCCTCGTCGTAGTATGGCGCGCGCACGCCCGACACCTCCATGCCCGTTTCCATGTATTCGTCCAAACGGGAAGGTGCGGGCGCGTTCGTGGCCTCCTGTGCAAGGGCGAAGCCGCACACGAAGCAGGCAAATAGGATGGGACGATATACACTTATCATGGTTTTCGAGTATTTAGCAGAAGGTCGCAAAGAGCGCAAAGCAATACAGCCCTGCACCTTTGCGACCTATCCGGTTGTAGGGCTGGAATGGTCGCAGACCTTCCAGCCGCGGCGGGAAGGATTCCATCCATTCCCACCCTACAAGTTGCTAGCCGACATCCACCAAGCTGGAGGTGTAGTCCGCCGGCGGCACGTAGCCCAGCAGCGAGATGCAGGTGGCGGCCAGGTTGGCGATGCCGGCACCTTCAACGGCTGCCTTGCGGGCCTTGGAGATCCCGGACGGATCGTAGACAATCGCAGGAACCGGGTTGAGCGAGTGCGCGGTCTTCGGCAGGCACTTGCCTTCGTCGTCCAGCTTCAGTTCGCCCGTCTTCTTGTCCAGCTCGCACATGTCGTCCGAGTTGCCGTGGTCCGCCGAACAGACCATGATGCCGCCGGCCTTTTCCAGCGCCTTCATGATGCGGCCAATGCCATCGTCGACCGCTTCCACGGCCAGCTTGACGGCTTCGACCACGCCGGTATGGCCGACCATGTCGCCGTTCGGGTAGTTCAGGCGGATAAACTTGTACTCGCCGCTTTCGATCGCCTTCACGACCTCATCGGTGACTTCATCAGCCTTCATGCGCGGCGCGTTCTCGAACGGGCAGTTGTCGGACGGGATTTCCTTCCAGGTTTCGCCCGGGAACTTGCCGGAATTGTTGCCGTTGAAGAAGTAGGTCACGTGGCCGAACTTCTGCGTTTCGGAAATGGCAAACTGTTTGATGCCTTCCTTGGAGAGGTATTCGCTCATAGTGCGGTCGATCGACGGCGGCGATACCAGGTAGCGCTTCGGCACGCCGAGGTCGCCGTCGTATTCCATCATGCCCGCATATAGCACATTGGGCTTGGGGCCGCGGTTGAATTCGGTCAGTTCGTCCGCCTCAAAGGCCTTGGTCAGCTCCAATGCCCGGTCGCCGCGGAAGTTGAACAGTACCACGCTGTCGCCATCGACAATCGGCCCAACGGCCGCGCCGTCGCGCTCGATGGTGAACGACGGGAGATCCTGATCGAGGATGCCCGGCTTTTCCTGGCGGAAGGTTTCGACGGCTTCCTTCATGGAGGAAAACTTGCGGGCCTCGCCGCGCACATGCGCAATCCAGCCGCGTTCGATCATCGTCCAGTCGGCGTTGTAGCGGTCCATCGTGATATTCATGCGGCCGCCACCCGAGGCCACGCAATAATCGACCGATCCGTCGGCATTCAGTTCGGCCAAGGCATTTTCGAGGCGCTCGATATAGGTAAACGCGGACGTGGGCGGAACGTCGCGGCCGTCGATCAGCGCATGGACACGCACCTTCTTCACGCCCTCTTTTTTCGCCTGCTTAAGCATGGCTTCCAAATGAGCAATGTTGGAGTGGACGTTGCCGTCGGAGACCAAACCGATAAAATGGAGCGAGGAATCGTTGTTCTTCACGTTGCCGACCAGTTCCTGCCAGGCCTGGTCGGAATACATCGAACCGCTCTTGATGGCCTGGCCCACGAGCGCAGCACCCTGATCGAACACGCGGCCGCAGCCGATGGCGTTGTGGCCGACTTCCGAGTTGCCCATGTCCGAGTCGTCCGGTAGGCCGACCGCGCGGCCGTGGGCCTTGAGCTCGGTGTAGACCGCGGCATGTTCGCGCAGCCAGTCGAGGTTGGGTTTGTTTGCGATTTTAACGTAGTCGCTGGCGGGGTTCTTGCCAATGCCGACACCGTCCATGATCACCAGCACAACCGGCCCCTCGGGACCGCTGAAAGCTTCGTTTTTATGTAGTTTTTCCATTTAGATCTCCTGCTCGGGGTTCAACATTTCTTGAAACGGCGAGAATATGCCTTCCCGCTCGCAGAGGGGCAATGAAATAACGAGATTAGGCTCCCGGAACGGTTTCCTGAAAAAACCCGTTGTACGTGCACGCACCTTGACCCTATTGTTCCGCTCTTTCCCCGAAATGGCTAATTCATGAAAAGACAATCGTTCAAGGTAAAGTACAAGCACGAGGGCATGCGCCTGTTCGCGGTCATCGCCGAGGAGCTCGGCATCTCCAAGAAACAGGCCCAGGCAGCCATCGACGAGAAGCGCGTCCTCGTCAACGGCAGGCGGATTTGGATCCGCAAGCACGAGGTCATGGAAAACGATGTCGTGGAAATCCTCATCGAGGAACGGGCCCCGGTCCAGCCGAAGAAGATCCAGATCCTCTGGCAGGACGCCGACTACCTGATTGTCAACAAACCCCCGTTCGTCCTGACCAACGCGGCCGACGACAGCCTCGAAGCCAAATTGCGCAAGCAGGAGAAAAACCGCAGCATCGTCGCCGTCCACCGGCTCGACAAGGAAACCTCCGGTTGCGTGATCTTTGCCAAGAACGCCGCCGCCAAGGAAGAGATGATTCCGATGTTCCGCGGCAAGGATATCATGAAAATCTACCGCGCCGTCGCCATCGGAAAGTTTTCCCCGAAGTGGAAGGAACTGCACTCCGATATCGATGGCTACATGTCCACCACCCTCGTGAAGCTGCTCGATGCCAACCGGCAGGCGAGCTACCTGGAACTACGCATCGAAACCGGACGCACGCACCAGATCCGCCGGCATTTGGCCGACAAGCGCCACCCGGTGCTGGGCGACAAGAAATATGCAGGAACCGGCTCGGAACTATCGCTGGAACAACCGCGGCAGATGCTCCACGCCTACCGCCTGATCTTCCAGCATCCGACTACCGGCGAAACCATCCGCGCCACCGCCCCGCTTCCCGGCGACTTCAACCGGTGCCTGGCGCAGCTGAAACTGAGATAGAAAAGAATCTGGAGTGCGGTGGCAACCAACGGGCGACACCGCTTTCCAAACGCAAAGAGCGGCGAGGCCCTTCAGCTCCCGCCGCTCTCCATACGATTGAACCACCAGCTAATACGCCCGCGCGTCGCTCTTTTCCATGAAGTTGATGAACGAGCGGTTGGCCACGCGATGGCCGCCGGGCGTGGGATAGTTGCCGGTAAAGTACCAGTCGCCCTTGTGGCCGGGACAGGCTTCGTGCAGGCCTTCGACCGTTTGGTAGATAATCTGCACTTCGGCCTTCATGCCCACCGGCGTCAGGATCTCGGCGATCTTATTCGAAACCTGTTCGTCCGTGAATGTCTCAAAGAGCCGGATGACTTGGTTTTGCGCTTCGTCGCGCGGTTTCTTCTCGTCTTCCTTGCAGGCTTGGTAGATCTCGTCGAGCACGGCTTCTCGCCCGGATTCGCGGATCAGGGCGACGGCCGCCTCGAAGGCGACGAAGTCCTTCATCTTCGACATGTCGATGCCGTAGCAGTCGGGAAAGCGGATCTGCGGGGCCGACGAAACAATCACCACCTTTTTCATGCCGAGGCGGTCGAGGATGCGCAGGATGCTCGTACGCAACGTGGTGCCGCGCACGATCGAGTCGTCCAGCACAACCAGCGTGTCGTTGGGCTTCACAAGCCCATACGTGGTGTCGTACACCTGCGACACCAGGTCCTCGCGGTCCGTGTCGGCGGTAATGAAGGTGCGCAGTTTGGCATCCTTGGTCATCACCTTTTCAACGCGCGGCTGGAACGAAAGTAGTTCATCAATGCGCTCGGCCGTCAACCGGGGCTCCTGCAACAAATGGTATTTCATGCGCTCGCCCACCACGTCCTTCACGCCTTCAACCAATCCAAGAAAGGCGGTTTCGGCCGTATTGGGAATGTAGGAGAACACCGTGTTTTCCAAGTCATAGTCTACCGCGTCCAGCACGGGACGCACCAGCGAACGGCCCAGGTTCTTGCGCTCCTGGTAGATATCCTTGTCCGTCCCGCGCGAGAAGTAGATGCGCTCGAAGGAACAAGGCGATTTCGGCCCGGGCTCGTTGACCATGTTCATCACGACTTCGCCCGAACGCTTCACAAGCAATGCATGCCCCGGCTTGATTTCCTTTACGGACCCGATCGGCACATTCATGGCGGTCTGGATCTGTGGGCGCTCCGAGGCCACCACCACGATTTCATCATCCTGGTAGTAGAACGCCGGGCGGATGCCGTTGGGATCGCGCAGGACAAACAGGTCGCCGTGGCCGATCATCCCGGCCATCACATAGCCTCCGTCAAACGAACGGGTCGCCTTCTTGAGAACGCGGTACACATCGAGTTCTTCTACGATCCGCTGCGTAATCTCTGTGCGGTCGAGCCCTTCCTTGCGGTATTTGCGGAACAGGAAGTCGTTGGCCTCGTCGAGGAAATGGCCGATCTTCTCGAGCACCATGACCGTATCCGTCCGGTTGCGCGGATGCTGTCCAAGCTCAACCAGCATGTCGAACAGCTCGTTGTTGTTGGTCAGGTTAAAGTTGCCCGCCACCACCAGATTGCGGGTCATCCAGTTGTTCTGGCGAAGGAAAGGATGGCAAAACGATTCGCCGGAGGCGCCATGGGTGCCGTAGCGTAAGTGCCCCAGCAGCAGCTCGCCGGCAAACAGCACGTTGCGCTTCACCCAATCCCCGTTCTGGTATTCCGCCGGATTCTTTTCGCGGGCATCGGCAAAGGCTTTCACCAGCCGGTTGCGCACATGCATGATCGGATCCTTGTCGGCCGAGCGCGTGCGGAAGATGTAGGGTTCGCCCGGGGGCATGTCCAACTTGATGGAAGCCACGCCGGCGCCGTCCTGGCCGCGGTTGTGCTGCTTCTCCATCAACAGGGTGAGTTTGTTGATTGCATACATCGGGGAGCCGTACTTCTCGATGTAGTAATCCAGGGGTTTCAGCAGCCTGATCGCCGCAATACCGCACTCATGGCCGATCCAATCGCTCATAACATACCGTCCTCGGGTTATGTTTGGGGTTTATGAGAAAGCGGCACGGTGCCTTAGATCCACCCTCTCCGTCAAGCTCGCCCTCAGCAAGATTTTCCAACCTCCCGCCCCGACAGAATTCACGTTCGCAACCATGCTTTTTTGTTGTTTCCAAAGCTTATGCAGAACATGCCAAAATGCAGGAGGGACTCTCTCAGACAATCACGGCCATGGCAGGCTGAACAGCCCCGCAACGCACAGTACGTTTTCCCCTCGCATGGCGAATACTACGGGCATGAAAACATCAGGAGACCAGAGGCGCATACCTGACTTGCACCTCTGCGCGCAATAATCGGCTACTCATGCAACATTCGGGCTAGGCCTTCTTCAGCTTTTTCTTCAGGAAGTGGTAAACCGCCCACAGAAGACCGCCGATAACTACCGCCTGCACGAACCAAACCAGCACCTTGCCGGTTTTGATCCCGCCCACCGAAGGAACCGCGTCCCCAACCTGGGGCTTGTAGGCGAGCGACTCGTCAATCCCCAACGTGGAAAAGGCGTTCTTGAAGATGGTTTTATATTCCCCGAAGGTTTCTTCCGTCGCGCATCCCATCAGCCGAATATAGCCAATCTCCGTCAGCTTGACCGCCACCAGCGCCTTTACCGACTCGCCTTCCGCCGTATGCGCGGCCAGCGTGCTCCACAGAATCTGGTTTCCCTTGTCGTACATTGTCTCGCCAATGCTGACGTCCGGCAGGGTAAACTCGTCCATCTCCGCCCCCAGCTTTTGATAGCGCGCCAGCTCACTGGAAGGAATCCGGCCCACGTCCCGCACCTGGATCAGCACATAGGGATAACTAAGCCAACGACCGCCCTCGGCCGGTGCCTGGTAGCCGAAGTCATAGTACTGGGCCGGCGAGTCCGGCGAGATCTCATCGGTTTTCATCGCAAACGCATCCAGCACATCCGCAGGAATCTCGACCCATCCGTCCGGCAGGTCGATGGACAAAAGGGTTGAAGGTTCAAAGGTTTCACCCACGGCGGTAACCGCAGCGAACAACACCAACGCTAGAACTTTTCTCTTAATCATGATCATTCCCCGGTTCAACTTCACACGCGGTTCGTAGGCAGTCTCCGTTATCAGGACTGTACCAGCCTGCGACATTATTATCGGCAGGCAATTCCGGAAATATACCTGATGAACCATATGCCGCAATGCATTTGCGTATGGTAAATCATCCTCATGAAGGCTCCTATCCCCCGGCTTTCTTCACCGTGTAGCCCAACTGCGACAGCTCCGACACGATCAAATCGCGGTGATCGCCTTGGATTTCGATGACACGCCCCTTCACCGTTCCGCCCGTCCCGCACTTCTGCTTCAATTTCTTGGCCAGGTCTTTCAAACCGTCAGGGTGCAGTGGTACGCCGGTAATCACCGTCATGCCCGCCCCCTTGCGCCCCTTGGTTTCGCGACCAACGCGCACGACTCCGTCGCCCTTGGGAACCGTCGGCTTCTTCTGCTCCGGCTTGATCCGCCCCTTATCGGTCGAAAACACAATATCCAGATCGTCGAATCCCTTCATTTCAGATACTCCTTCTTGGTTTTCGGGATAGGATGTACCGAATCCGTTGGATATTTCACCCGGCCCAGACCCGATCCATCACATGCGCATGAATCCCTCGATTTTTTTATCGCACAGAGAACTCAGAAATACCGGCCTTTTAACTGTACTTCCTCCGCTATCTCCGCTGCTCTGCGAGAAAGTTTACCCCGCCCGCACCGAAATCGTCCTGCCCCTAATCGTCTTGTAAAAATCCCCCAGCCCGCACCGCCTCACGTTTCAGCACGTCTCCGTTATCTCCGTTGCTCTGTGTGAAACCTACCCCCACCCCGCACCGAAATCGTCCTGCCATCCATCTTTCTGCCCGCCCCGCTTCAGGCGACAGAAGTCTCCCTCCGCTAGCTCCGTTGCTCTGTGTGAGGCCCCATTCCGCACCGAAATAGTCCTGCCCTAATCGTCTTGTAAAATCCCCCCGACCGCATCGCTTCAGACCTCAGGCCCCCTCCTCCACTAGCTCCATTGGCCCTGCCTGCCCCCCCAGCTCCATTCCCAATCTTCGTGTTTTGTGTTTCTTGTGGCCATACCTTACGAACGAGAAATCTCAATATTTGTCCACCGTAGCATTGGCGACTCCTGCATTCGCTGAAAACCCTATTCATCAATACATCGGCTTTGGATTGCGCTCCCCCGCCATAAAATCCCACGGAAAACCCAATCATTAAAGGAGTTTGATCCCGTTCTCGAGAACCTCGACCCTGCGTTTCTTGTACA
>JBNLGU010000027.1:0-28648 GCA_050306215.1 Pontiella sp. | reverse complement strand
CGAACCTGTACGGGGATCAGGAAAAACAAGCGGAATTCGAAATACGGGAAATGGGTCGCAAAGGCCAATAGGATGCACCCAAGAAAATAGGTGTCCGTGATCCTTGCACTCGGACTGATGAACGCCGCCGCGACGGTCAGCAGGTAGCCCGTAAGAATGAAGAGGTTGTACCGGAAGGTCCCCCACTCCTTTTCCAGCGCCCCGCCCATCAGCCATAGGATGTAGAATTCGAAAACCAGCCAGAGGGGGCTGAGGGTGGCCGGCAGGAACATGAACGTGACCAGCCGCCACCATTGCCCAACCTGCACCAGGCCGCCCACGAGAATCAGATCCTCGACCGCCTTGTATTTCCCCATGAGCAACACCACGCCTATGGCGTGCAGTGCCAGCAGATAATTGGTGAGGTTGGGGATCGCCCATCCTCCAAAGCGTCTTTCCAGTGATGACATCAAACTCATGGGCCAAGACGGTAGAGGAAACGTCCCAAAGTGGAAAGTTTGTAATGAGTTCAAATAGACAACAAGAAGCAAAAAGGCCCCGTGCAGACGGGGCCTTCATGAACGGAACGGAAATCGAATCAGAACTTGAGATCCGCTTTCTTCAACCGGGCGGAAAGCTCGCCAAGTACACGTTCGTCGTCTGCGTCGTCTTTCGATTCGAACACGGCTCCGAACCGGATAAACGGACCGGTGTTGTCCCACGGAACCGTGGAGATACCGAAGTTTTCAATCAAGTAGAGCGAAGCCTCCTCCGCATTGGCGAACTCCACGTCCCCGGCCCCCTTCGGCGCCTTGAGGTACATGAAGAAGGTGCCGCCGGGCATCTTCGCGTCGAAACCAACTTCGCTCAGCACCTCCACCATGCGGCGCAAACGCTTTTCGTAGTGGTCGCGAATGCCTTCGGCCAGGCTGCGGTCGGCAATGCCGGCGCAGGCGGCTTTCTGGATCGCCTTGAATTGGCCGCTGTCGCAGTTGTCTTTGATGGTGGCCAGTGCATTGACCGCCCAGGATGCGCCGCAGAAAAACGCGAGACGCCAGCCAGTCATGTTGTAGGCCTTGGACATGGAGTGCAGTTCGAGTGTGCACTCCTTGGCGCCGGGGCGCTGCAACAATGAACTCGGTTCGCCGTCATAAACCAATGTCGAATAGGGCGCGTCCTGCACGATGAGAATGTTGTATTTCAGCGCGAAGGCAACCAGCTCGTCGTAGAACTCCGGCGTGGCCACGGCCCCGGTCGGATTGTTCGGGTAGTTGATGTAGAACAGCTTGCACCGCTCCGCCAATGCCGGATCGATTTTCGAAAGATCGGGTAGGAACGCGTTTTCCTCCAGAAGCGGGATATCCACCACTTCGGCGCCGAGATACTTGGAGTGCGTGGCCATGACCGGATAGCCGGGGACAGTCTGGAAAACCACATCGCCCGGATTGACAAAGGCCAACGGCAGCATGGCGAGCGCGGGCTTGGTGCCGATGCTGTGGTTGATTTCGGTGGCCGGATCAAGTTCCACGCCGAAGAAGTCCTGCATGTATTTGGCGGCCGCCTGCTTGAATTCGGGAATCCCGTTGTCGGCATAGCCGCGGTTTTCGGGTTTGTCCACTTCGACCTTCAGGGTTTCGCGGATCGGGCCCGGCGCGATCTGGTCGGGTTCGCCGACGCCAAAGTCGAGGATCTCGAGGTCGGGCATGCTGGCCCGGGCCTTCGCCTTGGCCCGCTTGATCTTTTCAAATTTATAGATTTCGGTCGATTTACCGAACTGGGTTCCACCGATGCGATCGGCGAACAGCTTTTCATAATCCATCCATCTACTCCTTTTATTTAAATCGGTCCCGGATCGGGGTAATCAGTTTATCGAGTTCCTTCTCGATGCTCTCCTTTGAAAAATGGGTCAGGCTGATGGAGCGAGAGGCATTGGCATAGATCCCGTTTTCAATTTGGGGATTTTCGCGGTAGAGGCCGATCACCAGCTTTTCATTCAGCATGTCCGCCGTAAAATAGACCAGATCGATCACCAATCCGTCGCGGGTCTGCGTTTCCCGGGAATACACATACTGCAGATTGCGGGCATATTGACCGATAATGGTAAACTGGTCTTCCGTGCGCCGGTGCTTGAATCCGCGCCGGTCCATGGCCGTCTTGATGATACCACCGCCTAAAATCACAAATCGCTCCCTGTCCCATTCGTTCTGAACCAAAGGCGGTAATCATTGGAAATACGCCCATTCAGTCAAGGCAATTCAGGCCCGGTTTATTACAGGCTTGCCGAACACGGAAGGTAAACCGCCGTTTATCCGGTCCAGGGAGCCGATCGCCGGCTTGCGGTCAAGGGGCGTCGTAGGACATCTTTAGATTATCGATGCAGGCTACGCCGAGCAGGTCCCTGGGAGCGCCAAAACCGGCGTACAGACGCGTCATGTTCCACATCGACTTTGTGACGCGGCTGTCTCCTTTACCGCCGCACGAAAGCTCGGCAATCTGCCTGTTCGACTGGTCGAAGATCTTGATCTCGGTTTTGAAGGTGTCGGGGACCGGCATCTTCTTGATTTCGACGATGCAATGGAACCAATCGGACACGGAGTCGGCATCATCCGATCGCACCAACAACTTGAAGGCCGGGATTTCCTGGCGGTTCTTTACCGGCATGGCCGCCGTCAGCATCCAGGCATCGTTGGGCGTGGCTTCCAAGCGCATTTCCCAGCGACCCTTTTCGTTCAACAGCGGGTTGCCGACATAGAAGATCATGGCAGGCGTGGCTTCGGCCACTTTGCCGGACGGGATGGCCACCCGGAAATCGAACTCGGTATAGAGGGTAAGCCCCGTCTTCCAGCGGATCGGCCTGTCGATGACGCAACGGATGGGTTCTTCGGAAGCCTTGACCACCAGCGCCTTGTCGGATACCGCTTCGGTCGTACCCAGCTCGTCCGCCACGGACAGGGCCGAGGAGTCCCGCACCTTGTCGTAGACATTCCATCCCGTCTGCCCGTCAATGGGCCCGTTGTACAAGCTATTGAAATCGTGCGACACCTCGTCCGCCCACACAGTTCCGGCCAATGCCAGCGCGACCTGAAAAACAAACCATTTCATTCCTGCATTTCCTTCCTCGGTTCCAACATAGAGATCGATGTGCCCTGTAATAAGCAGATTGGTTGCCAACATGCAATTCCTGTCCGCTTTACCGGCCACGGCCATCCAAGGTCCATTTGCGGCCTGTACAAATCTATACGAATCGCCCGGCAATAAAAAGCGGGGCAGGTTTGTCTTTATTTAACTCATGCGAATTGGGAATAATTTAACTCGTTTATGGAAAAATACCACACATCCAAACTGGGCCTAACCCTAATTGAAGTGCTTTTAGCGCTCGTCATTCTCAGCGTGGGCGTTTCCTCGCTGATGCTGGCCATGGCGCGCTGCCTGTCGGTGATCCAAACCGCGCGCCACCGGGATGTGGCGCGCAACTTGATCGCACGGGTGGATATCGAAAATCCCATCGAAGACGCCGAGCTGGACGAGATATCGGACTCCGGCACATTTTCCGACGTCGAGGGCTACGAGTGGGTGCGCACGATCGAGATGGTCGATGAGGAGGAGCGGCCCGGCCTGTTTCTGGTAACCACGCGCATCGAATGGTCCGTACGCGGAAAAACCGCCTTTGAAGAGGTCACCTCCTATAAGTATGCCCCGGATGCGGAAAGCATCACCAGCCAACTTTGAGCCTATGTCCTACACCGCAACAACGAATCCACAACACGCTGAAACGAATCGCCGGAAAGGCTTTACGTTGCTGGAATTGATGGTCGCCATCGTGATTATGGTAATCGCCATGGCCATTGCGTTCCAGGCGTTCGGAGGCATCGTTCGCGCATGGAAGCGAGGCACCGAGGTCGCCAACGGCCTCAAGCACGGGGACTATACGATCCACCAGTTGGTGGTCGCCCTCGATTCGACCATCTATTTTTCCAACAGCCAAAAGACATATGCCTTTACCGTGGAAAAGGACAGCATGGGGGGCTACCCGGCCGACCACCTCAGCTTTGTAACCGCCAGCAGCGCCTTCATCCCTGCCCACTCCTTTTATATACGGGGCCCCCACCGGATCAACCTGTTCATCGACACCGACGACCGCGGCGATCCGGCGCTGTTCATCCTCCCCATGCCGGCCATTGCCAATCCGGAGGATTTCGAAGAGGATTTCGATGCGGACCCCATCCTGGTTTCCCGGCGCGTATGCGGCCTGGAAATCCTGTTTTGGGATGCGGAGAACGAAGACTGGACCGATGAATGGGAACAGGAAAACGCGGTTCCCGAGCGGATACAGGTCACGGTGTATGTGGCGGCGGATGACGAAAACGAGGATCCCATGCCATTCACCCGCGTAATCGACATCCCCGTATACGACTCCATGAAACTGCGCCTGACCGGCCCCGGCGGCACTTCGGGAGGAAACAAGGGAAACAAAATCCCCAGGGTACAACAACCACGATGATGACACACGCAAAGCACAGGAAAAAGGCATCGAAACAGGGAGCCGCGCTAATCGTCGCACTCTGGGTCATGATCATCCTGGCCCTGATCGTGGGCTCGTTCGCGTTTGAATCGAACCTGGAGGCCATGCTGGTTTCCTACAAGCGCAAGAAATACAAGGCGGAAATCCTGGCCCACTCCGGAGTCGAATACGCCAAGGCGATCCTCGACCAGCGCTCCAAGGCGCAGGAAATGGAAATCGAGGATATGGACGAGGACAAGGATGGCTTCCTTCAGGCGGCCTTGTATGTCCAGCGCGGGCTGTCCGCCACATCCACCATCGAGCTGGGAGATGGCCAGTTTACCGTGACCATCAAATCGGCCGACTCCGGCCGCAACGCCAACCTGCTGACCCGCGCAGAATGGATGGAAATCTTCGAGATGGCCAATGTCCCGTCCACGGAATGGGATACCATGATCGATTGCCTGACCGACTGGACCGACGATGGCGACCTGCACGGACTGAGCGGCGCGGAATCGGACGACCCCTTCTATGAAGAACGGGGCTATCCGGTTAAGAATGGACCGTTGGATAGCGTCGAGGAGCTGTTACTGATTAAGAACTGGGGGCCGGACATCCTCTATGGCCGACCGGCGGACGGAGAAAACGATGCCATCTTCGGTATTGCCGAACTCCTAACTGTATGGGGAGACGGACGACTCAACTTGAATACCGCATCAGTCGATGCCATGCGTGCTGCAGGACTCACTGACGACCAAATTTTGAACATCATCGATTTACTGCTCGGCCCCGACGGCCTTCCCGGCACTCCAGATGACGGCATCTCGAGCCTTGCGGATGTCAACGCTGACGCCTCTAGATTTAAATTGCAAAGTCAGTATGTAAAGGTAACTTCTATCGGGGATGCATTTGGAAACCAGTACCAAATTGAATGCATCATCATGCTAAACAACAACGGTTCGGTAGTGGTCTACTGGAACGAAGGATCGGTCAAGAAAGATGCGAATACGCGATAAGATCATCACGGCAGCCTGCCTCACGAAAGAAGGGCTCGAGTGGACCAGCCTGAAGGTGAACCAGGATGGCGCGGAACCGTTCGATCAGGCGCGGGAATCGTTCGCCGTTCCGGAGGAAGTGCAAGGCCAAGCCTTCGAGTCGAACGTCCAGCTGCTGGATGGCATAGGAAGCAAGCTTCAGGGCGATATCACGGCGGCCATCCGCACGGCCGAACTGCTGATGCGCACCATGGAGTTCCCTACGTCCGACCCCGCGGAAATCGCCAGCATGGTCGGGTTCCAGATCGACAAATTCTCCCCCTTCCCGCTCGACCAACTCGCCGTCGCCCATGAAATCCTCAAGGAAACCGAGAACGGCGCGTTGGTCCTGATGGTCGCCGCCAAGCGCGACTGCATCGACGCCATTGGCGACACCTTTGGCCAAAAGGGGATCCATATCCACAGCATCGATGCCCGGATCCTCGGCTGGCTCCATCTGCTTGAAAACGGGAAACACCTCTCCCGCAGTGGTTGTGAACTCATCATCTTCGACGACGGCATCGATTTTGCGTTGGCGGTCCTGCACGACGGCCAGCCCCTGGCCTTCCGGTCCCTGCAGGGCCATTTGGCCGACAAGAGTATGGCCGACGACCTGGCCGAGGAAATCAACTACACCTTGACCACGCTGGATGCCGACTATGACCTTCCGGCGCCCAAGTCCATCGATTTCTGGTGCATCGAGGAACCCTCGGCCCCGATCATGGGCGAACTCCGGCTGAAAAGCGGTCTGGCGGTCCATATGTGCGACCTCGGCACCCTGCCTCCGCTCTCGGAAGGCATCATCGAACGCGCCCGCAACAAAGACAACCGCATCGAGCTGATCCCGCGCGAATGGATCGAACACAAAAAGAACGAACAGCTAAAGAAAAAGTTCATTGTGCTGACCTCCTCGATCGTGGCGACCTGGTTACTTGTCATGGTGGCGTTGTTTTCCGTATTCCAGGCCCGCGCCATTGTGCTCTCGCGGGTGCAGAAAAAAGCGGATGCCATTGCCCCCAAGGCCAACCAGGCGCTGGAAAACCGCCGCAAACTACGGAAGCTGAGCAACTATGCGGACCGGTCCGACTCCGCCCTCGAATGCCTGCGCGAAGTGACACGCCTCCTGCCGCCGACGGACATTGACTTTGCCTCGTTCAACTACAGCAAGGAAAAGGGTGTCACGCTGCGCGGTACGGCCGATTCGGAGGACGCGGTTTACGACTTTTTCGGGGCGCTCTCCAAATCGAAACTCTTCACGGAATTAAAGAACCAAGCGGTGAACCAACGCGTCACGCGGGGTGAACGACGTACCGTCTATTCCATCACCCTGTTGCTGCCCATCGAGGAGGAAGAGCAAGAATGAAGATTTCCCAGCGAGAAATGATGCTTGGCGTAGCCACACTCGCGTGTGTCCTGATCGGAGGGACGTGGTACGGGATGGGCGGCAAAGTCGAGCAATGGAAGAGCCGAAAGAACGAGATCGCCAACCTGAAGATGCAGATTAGCCGGAACCAGACCGCAATCAAGAAACAGGAGGAGTGGCTGGACCAATTGCAGGAACTCGAAAAGGAACTTCGCATATTCGCCCCGGACCAACGCTCGGTATCTCCTGAATTGATGAAAACCATCAAGGCCATTTCGGACAAGTACAATCTGAACATCACGCGCAACCAACCGCACGAAGAAAAGCCGACCGGCAACCTGCTTGAAATCGCGATCAACTGCACGTGGGAAGGGTCGATAGAATCGGTCGTCGGCTTCCTGACCGAGCTTCAGCAGCAAGGCATCCGCTACGACATCCGTACGCTGAACATTTCGCCGGCCGGCAAGAACACCGGCAACCTGAAAGGCAACATGGTCATTAATTGCGCCTTCACCCGTCGCGAAGCCGTCGCCCAATCCGAATAGGAAGCACCTCCGGTTGTCCATGCATATCGAACCAATCACCACCGGCGCCTTTCAGGAGATCTGCTATCTGGCCTGGAACAACGAGCGCAGGGCACTCGTCTTTGATCCGGGACACGATGCGGAGCTGATCCTGCAATGCATTGAACGTAACCAACTCCAGGTGGAGGCCTATGTCTGCACGCACGGCCATGCGGACCACGTCAATGCCTTGGCTGCGGTTCACGAACAGCACCCGGCCCGCATCGCCATGCACACCCTTGACTGGGCATGGGCCTTTGATTCCCGCAACCAAATCGAGCCCTACTATCCCGTTCCCCACCGTCCGGCGGTGGAGACGGCTCTCGCATTGGAACACGTGGGAACCGACTGGCAGGTGGACGGATTTGAATTCCAATGCATCGAAACACCGGGTCATACGCCCGGTTCATGCTGCCTTCTTTTTCCGGACAGCAACACGTTGATCGCGGGCGACACGCTGTTCCGCGGATCCTGCGGACGAACGGATTTGCCGGGCGGTGATCCGCGCAAGTTGAAGGAATCGTTGAACAAGCTTAAGCAACTTCCGGACGACGTTCGGGTCTACCCGGGCCATGGACCGTCGACGACCATCGGCATCGAACGCGCCACCAATTTGTACATGCAGTAGCGCAATGGCCCATCAACGAGGCAACTTGAGATCGCGGCGAATGTAGGTGGGCACATCCAGATCCTGGTTGTTGTGGATCGTAGGATCGACATAGGCAAACTCGCCCTTGCCCACACTTTCCAGCATAAGCTCGCCCTGCTCCTGCGATTGGCGCGAGTGGAAACGGAACCCCATTTGGCGACCGGCGCTGTCCACCAGCGGTTCCTTCCACTGCTCGGCCACCAGCACAAGCGCAGAAAGACGGCCCTCGAATTCCGGCGAAACCACCACCCCGAAGTTTAGCCATACGTCGTCGTCCGGAAGATGATCCTGGATACGGGTCATGACGGTTTGGATTTCGCTAAGCCGCAAATCGTGGCCACCGGTCAGGCCGATGATCAAACCCGCAGCATTCGACAGCAGCTTCCCCTTGCCCAGCAACTGGTGCTTGAGCACGCCAGCGGCCACGGCTTCGGCCCGGTCCGCCCCCGCGCCTTCGACGACGGCTATGTTGCAGAAACCGTCGCAGTTTCTAAGCATGGTGTGGATGCAGGCGAAATCGAGTCCGCACACGCCGTTCTCGGCAAGAATCCGGCTAAGCGAAAAAATCCCGTCCAGCATGGTCTGGTGGCTACGGGCAAAGGCTTGCTCCAGGGGCAGGTCGGCGTCCGAGCGCTCGAGCAAACGTTCGTTGGAAATCCGCACGATGGCATCGGCGTGGGTGCGGATGCGCTTGATCGCGTCATCGGCAACCTTGGCAATCTTCTTGCCTTCGAACGCAAACGGGAGGCCAACCATGGCCAGCACCAGTGTTCCCGCCTCGCGGGCGATGCGCGTGATGACCGGAACCGCGCCCGAGCCCGTGCCACCGCCGAGTCCGGCAACCAGGATGAGAAGATCGACATTGCGGAGGCGCTGTCGCAAAGCCGAGGAATCTTTCTCCACCGATTGGCGTCCGAGTTCAACATCGCCGCCCGCGCTCAACCCGCGCGTGACGCTCGCCCCGATATGCAGTGTCCGTTCCCCATCCAACGCTTCCAGTACCTTCGTGTCCGTGTCGACCGCCAGTGCATCGAGTCCCGGCTTGAGACTGCACATGGCGGCTACGGCGCGGGACCCACTGCTCCCCACGCCCATGACCAGGATGCGCGGCGCAGTGATCGGCCGGCTGGAGGGTGTCGATGCGCTACTCATGGCCACCTCCCCACAGGGCGTTCATCAGCCGGCGGCCAAAGGAGGGCTTTTCCTCCACGGTGCGAAGCGACGCAGCGTACCGTATAGCGCCGATGTGGCAGGCGAAGAGCGGCCCTTCCTTGGCGGACGACAATCCTTGCACGTCGTAGGGACGTCCATGGATGCACGGTACATTGAAGATTTTCTGGCCCAAATCGCGCGCGCCGTTTAGGAACGCCCCGCCGCCGGTAAGGATCACGCCGGCGCTGAGGGGAACATTCGGGCAGTGCTGGTCGACCTGCTCCTTCACCAGCGTAAAGATTTCATCCATGCGCGCATTGATAATCGTGTTGAGCGTGATCGATCGCACCATCTTGCCGCCGAAGCCCTGCGTGGCAGCAGGGATGGAGATGTTGTGGTCACGCTCCATCAGGTTGGTCAGGGCGCAGCCATCCTTTTGCTTGATGTATTCGGCCTGCGACACCGGCACCTGCAGGCCGATGGATATATCGTTCGTAACATGGTCGCCACCCACGGCAATCGAGCCCGCCGTCAGGATGAAGCCATCGTAGCAAAGTACGAAATCGGTGGTTCCGCCACCCATGTCGATCACCAGCACACCTGCCCTCTTCTGCTCTTCGGTCACGACCGCCATGGACGCGCACAATCCGCTGAAAGCGGCATCGGCGCAGGCAATCGGAACGTCGTCTACCAACTTGCGGAAATTGTCGACGGCGCTGCGCTTGCCATGGATGCTGAGCATATCCACGCGCAGTTCTTCGCAGGCCATGCCGACGGGACTCATGACATTGAAGGTGTCGTCCACCTGGAAATACTGTTGTAGCGTATGCAAACGGATGCGGTTGTCCGGCAACGATACCTTGCGGGCGATATCCACCACTTCGGCCACATCGCTCTCGTCCACCTCCGACAATTGGTTGTATACCGGATCCACCACCCGATGAATGCCAGTGCTTTTTTTCGCCTCCGCCTGGCCGCCGGACGTGATAAGTATGACCGAGTGGATGCTCTTGCGGCGGTTTTCCTCGGCGGCCTTGATCGCTTTGCGGACACAGGCTATGGCATCGTCGCGATTGATGATCTCCCCTTTGCGGATGCCCCGGGAAGGCGATTCGCCAACGCCGATCACGTTTACCACGCCGTCGTCGCGCATTTCGCCCACCAAGACTCGGACGGTGGTGGTGCCGATTTCCAACACAGCTGTTGCTTCAAGTGCCATGGCATTCCCCGGTCAATAGTAGCTGACTGCAACCTTCTCTGTTTCAAGCGTCAGGTCGATCTCCTTGACCCGCTTGCCCTTGGACTTCGAAATCTCGATGATCGCAGCCAACTTCGATAGCTTGGGTTCCAACTGGAAGCGGGGCATTTTCACGCGCACCCCACCGGTCAGCCGCACGTCGATGTAATCATCGTACCGGATGTCGATGGTCTCGAGGGGAATGTGGTTGTGGAGGTATTTCTTGCTCTCGCAAAGCGCGATGATCTCCAACGCGTAGTCGATGTCCCGGTTCTCCACCCGGGCTCCCATGCGCACCTCCGCTTCGAGCCCCTGGATCAACGGGAGCCGGGCCAACGAAGCGCTGGCCCGCGGAGGCAGCAGGACACCATAGCGGTCCAGCAAGCGCGGGATCTTGTAGTTCCCGATCTTTATCCGCGCAACCGGCACACGCTCCTTGACCCGGACGTAAAGCGTGCTTGGCAGTTCGCGCTCCAGATCAACCGACTCCACGGCAGGCACCTTGGCCATGCGCGACTGGATCTCGTCGAACGAGAAGGAAAACAGATTCATGCCCTCGCTCAATCCGCTGTATTCGCGAATCTGTTCCTGGCGGAGCTTACCATCGCAGGTGATTTCAAGATGCTGGATCCGGAAGCGGGGGTTTTCGGAAAACAGTTGCCGGCCGATCCAGCGGAAACCCAAGCCGATCGCAACCAAAATGGACGCCAGAATGAGGAACAGCAGAATGATGACGAAGGTTCTTTTTGCAACAACGCCCTTCTCGGCCCCCTTGCGTTTCCTGGTCTTTACGTACTGCTTCTTTTTTCGTCCTGTCGTCTTGCGAGCGGCCATTTCCTACACCCTTAAAATCAATCGCGTAACTATAGATGAGCCATTTCCATGATTCGACAACAAAGCTCTGAAAAACCGATTCCGGCGGCCTTCGCGGCCTTCGGCAAAAGGCTGGTGGCCGTGAATCCGGGGATGGCGTTCAGTTCGAGGACGTAGGGTTTGCCATCCGGCGCGAGGCGGAAATCCACCCGTCCGAATCCCTGGGCGCCGAGGCTCTCGAAGGTTTGGACCGCAAGCGACTGGAGCACCCCGGTGGTCTCTTCGTCCAGCTCGGCCGGAACCACATACTTCGTGTCGCCCGTCACATACTTGGCTTGGAAGTCGTACCAGGTCGAGGCCGGTTTGATTTCCACCACCGGCAACACCTGACCATCGACCACGCCGACGGTCAACTCGCGGCCGGGAATATATTCTTCGACCAAGGCATCGCCGGAATACTGGACCGCGCCCGCGAAGGCCGATTCCCAGGCATGCTCCTCGAAAACCAGATAGCAACCCACGCTCGATCCCTCGCGCGGCGGCTTCACCACCAACGGAACCGGTATCGTCCGGTCTTTCGCATGCTTCAGGACCTCACCCTTGGCCACGGGAATCCCGCTTTCAATCAAGCGCTCGCGGGTCAGCACCTTGTCGAACGACACCCGGCTCGACTCCGCGCCCGAACCCGTGAACGGTATGCCCATCTCCATCAAACGCTGTTGGATTTCGCCATCCTCGCCAAACTGGCCGTGCAACGCGATGAATACCGCCTCGATCCCCTCCTGAAGTGAAAACATGCGCGACGTGATATCGACCTCCTCCACCTCGTAGCCGCCCTCCCGCAGGCCCGCGGCAATCGCCGCACCCGATTGCAGCGACACGTCGCGCTCCGACGATACCCCGCCCTTCAAAACCGCCACTTTTCCGAACCTCTTTCCCATGACCCCTCCGTTGATGCTAAAGGACGGAATTAAACCTCATATTCCAACCGGCGGAAAGCAGGAACCTACGGTTGCCATCGATTTCCAACCCTTCTATAAGAAAGGCTGTATTCAAGATGGACGAAACGGGGATAGATGCACTGGCTGGAAGAAAAAAACGACTGCGTAGTCATTAGCGTGCGCGTGGTGCCGCGGGCGTCGAAAGACGGCATTGCGGGCGTGATGGGCGACGAAGCGCTGAAGGTTCGCATCCAGGCGCCGCCCGTGGAGGGCAAGGCCAATGCCTATTTGATCAAATTCCTTTCGAAGAAATGGAAGATTCCCCGCGCCGGCATTGAAATCCTGTCCGGCGAAACGGGCCGGAACAAACGAATCCGGATCGCGAATCCTCCCGACAGCCTCCTTACCGAACTGCGTGCCCTGGACAATAAGTAGTCTACCCCGCTTGCCTTGGCCTACCCGCTCTGCTAGAACCCCGCGAATGAAATCAGTCATCCTTCACGAACTCAAGCACCACGGACCGTTTACCCTGCTGGGTGCTGCGCTGGCCGTTGCCTTTCTTTTCGCATTGCAACGCTTTGTTCCGGAAGCGCTCAATGCCGACCGGGCCGAAGCCCTGTTCGAGTTTTCCCACCCGTTGCACGTGGTGCTGAGCGCCATGGTGACTGCGGCGGTCTATAAGAACTACCGAGGCAAGCCGCACCATACCAAAACCGGCATGTTTGCCATTGTCCTTGTGGGCTATTTCGGGTCGATCGGCATCGCGACGCTGAGCGACTGCATCGTGCCCTACTGGGGCGAGCGCATTCTGGGCCTGGAGCATGCCCATGCCCATATCGGTATTATCGAAATGCCGGTGATCATCAATCTCGCGGCGTTGCTCGGCATTGGGGCCGCCTTCTTTTCCAGCCAGACCCATTTTCCGCATGGTGGACACGTTTTGCTAAGCACGGCGGCATCACTCTTTCACATTGTCAGGGCACAGACCGAAGCGTTCACCGCAACCGAAAGCGCCTTGATCGCCCTGTTTCTATTCCTGGCCGTGTGGGTACCCTGCTGCCTTAGCGATATCGTTTTCCCCTTGGTGTTCATCCGCAAAAAAGCGGCATCGCAAACCGTCTAATTTCTCAAAAACAAGAATCCTTTTAATTCGCCCTTGGAAGGTAACGCGGCCCGTTTTGACTGTTTCGGCCCATTTCGCGCCCCTCAGCCTGCATGGCACAACACATGCTAAATTCCCAGGGATGAAGCCAAAGAAGAAAATCATGAGTCTCGTCGACATGGATGTCGGGTTGTTCGTCAGCTACCAGGTAAGTTCGGAAGCCCTGACCACAAAGTTGTTCCGACTCATCACCCTCAATTCCATACCGCTGAAAAAGGTCGTCGATTTCCGCGAAGCTGATTCCAATGATGTAACCCCGCTAAACCGGCTCAACTGGTTTAGCTTCCTGCCGTCCCGCAGAACGACCTGCCCGGTCTACACACTTCAGGCGGATGTCAAGTCACCCCGCATTTTCATGAAGCTGGAACGAGGCTCCCATATCGACCTGAAACACACGCTGGGCGGTCGGAATGCCGGTTAAGACGGAAGACCGCTACCCACTCACATCCTTCGGCATTGGCTCACCCTTCTCGTACGGGATCTGCGGCGAACACGTGGTGGGACGCCTGTTCGGCATCCTGCCGGTTATCCGGATCCATCTGGGCGCGGTCTACTACCTTCGCCTCGCCAGCCCTTCCGACACCACACCGATCTTCCTGTTCTTTAATTGGATGCATTTCATGCCGCACAAAAGGTCGGTCCGCCCGGTCTACATCCTGCAGACCCGCGCCCGGCACCGCATCTTCCTGAAGCTCGACAGCGCCAGCCATTTCAAACTGCGGCAGGCCATCGGAAAACATACCCTGCGAAACAACGCACGCGTCGCCGCCTAATCAAAAAGGTGCATGGTCCTTTTCCGGGGAGCGAGCAGAAGGTAGGCGCGTATCCCTCGCGACAAGGACATGAAGCATAAAAAAAGCCCGTCCAAACGACGGGCTTTTCTTTTACCACCGAACGAGCCTTAGCCCTTGATGGCAGCCTGCGCGGCAGCCAGACGGGCGATCGGAACGCGGAACGGCGAGCAGCTCACATAGTTGAGACCGGCCTTCGCGCAGAACTTCACGCTTTCCGGATCTCCACCATGTTCGCCGCAGATACCGCACTTCAGGTCCGGACGGGTTTCGCGGCCGCGCTCCACGCCCAGCTTGACGAGCTGGCCGACACCGGTCTGGTCGAGATGCTGGAACGGATCCGACGGCAGGATCTTTTCCTTCAGGTAGTCCGGCAGGAACGAGCCGATATCGTCGCGGCTGTAGCCGAACGTCATCTGCGTGAGGTCGTTCGTGCCAAAGCTGAAGAACTCGGCCGTCTCGGCAATCTCGTCGGCGGTCAGGGCGGCACGCGGGATTTCGATCATCGTGCCGACCATGTACTTCACGTAGACGCCGGTTTTGGCAATCACCTCTTCCGCCGTCTTACGCACGATCTTTTCGAGGTAGTCGAGCTCGGCCTTGGTACCGATCAACGGAATCATGATTTCCGGCAGCACCTTTACCTTCGATTTCGCCTTCGAAACCTTGCACGCCGCACCAATGATGGCCTGAGTCTGCATGACGCAGAGCTCGGGATAGGTGATCGATAGGCGGCAGCCGCGGTGGCCAAGCATCGGATTGAACTCGTGCAAACCCTGAACGCGCTCGGTCACCTTCTTGAGCGGAACGCCGAGGCGCTTCGCCATTTCCTGCTGGTCCTTCTTGGTGTGCGGAACGAATTCGTGCAGCGGCGGATCGAGCAGGCGCACGGTTACCGGCAGGCCGTCCATGGCCTTGAAGATGCCTTCGAAGTCCTTCTGCTGATGCTTCAGCAACTTGGCCAAGGCTCCCTTGCGGGCTTTTTCATCTTCGGCAAGGATGAACTCGCGGATCGCCCAGATACGGTCGCCCTCGAAGAACATGTGCTCGGTACGGCACAGACCGATACCTTCGGCGCCAAACGCGCGTGCTGCCGCGGAATCCTTCGGCGTATCGGCGTTGGTGCGCACATTGATCTTGCGGTTGTTGTCGGACCACTTGGAAACTTCCTCGTACATCTTGAAGATCGGATCCTTCTTCGCCGCCGCCTTGCCATCCACGACGGCGGAAACCACCGGGCTGACCTGCGTCGGGATCTGGCCTTCGTACACCATGCCGGTGGAACCGTTCAGGCTGAGCCAATCGCCTTGTTTCAGGACCTTGCGGCCAACGGTGACCGTTTTCTTCTTATAGTCGATCTTCATTTCGCCGGCACCGCAAATGCAGCACTTGCCCCAACCACGGGCCACAACCGCTGCATGGGAGGTCATGCCGCCGGTCGAGGTCAACACGCCCTGTGCGGCCCACATGCCGCCCACGTCCTCGGGGCTGGTTTCGTGACGGACCAGGACAATCTTCGCATCCGGGTTCTTTTTCACAGCGGCTTCCGCATCCTGCGCCTCAAACATAATCTGTCCAACGGCGGCACCCGGTCCGGCAGGCAGGCCCTTGGTAACAAGCTTGGCCTTCTGCTCTGCGGCAATGTCGAAGATCGGGAACAGCAACTGTTCGAGGTCATCGCCGGAGAGCGTCATGAGCGCTTCCTTCTGGGTCAGGATCTTTGGCTGCGATTCGCCGGTAAAGACATCCTTGCCGGTGGCCATTTCAACCGCCCAGCGAACTCCGGCCAGACCGGTACGCTTGGCGTTGCGGGTCTGCAGCATGAAGAGCTTGCCTTCCTGAACGGTGAACTCGACATCCTGCGGGTACTTGTAATGCTTCTCAAGGCGGGCCATGATCTTCTGCAGGTCGGCATAGGCCTTCTTCCACACCTTGGATTCTTCGTTCGGCATGTCGTCCAGATGCTTCGGAGTACGGATGCCGGCCACGACGTCTTCGCCCTGCGCGTCGACCAGGTATTCCCCCATCGGCTTGCTGTGTCCGGTTCCGCCATCGCGGGTAAAGGCCACGCCGGTACCGGATTCCTTGCCCATGTTGCCGAACACCATGGTGCAGATGTTGACGGCAGTGCCGAGCAGTCCGTTGATCTTGTTGATCTGGCGATACTTTTCGGCGCGGTCGGAATTCCAGGAACCAAACACGGCACGGATGGAGAGGTCGAGCTGTTCCATCGGATCCTGCGGGAACGGCTTCTTCACCTTGCTCTTGTAGACCTTCTTGTAGATTTCAACCAGCTCCTTGAGCTGTTCAGCCGTCAGGTCCGTATCTTCCTTGGCCTTGTACTTCTTCTTGATCGCTTCGAGCTCAACCTCGAAATCATGATGCGTCAGGCCGGTATAGGGGCCCATCACAACGTCGCCGTACATATCGATGAAGCGGCGGTAGCAGTCCCAGCCCGTACGTTCATTGCCGGTTTGCTCGATGAAGCCGAGAACGGATTTATCGGTGAGGCCGAGATTCAACACGGTATCCATCATGCCCGGCATCGAAACGGCCGCGCCGGAACGGATGGAGACGAGCAGCGGATCCTTGGGATCGCCCAGCTTTTTCCCCATGTTGTCTTCCAGTTTCTTCAACTGGGCTTTCAATTGCTTTTCCATTTCCGGGGGATACTTGCCGCCGGTTTTGGAATAGTAGGCACACGCTTCGGTGGATATGGTCAACCCGGGAGGAACCGGAAGGTTCGCATTTGCCATTTCCGCCAGATTGGCACCCTTGCCACCAAGGATTGCCTTCATGCTGCTATCGCCTTCCGTGAGCTCCTTAGAGATCCCATAGAAGTAGACATATTGTTTCTGAGCCATTCTCGTTTCTCCTTCGTTTCTAAACATCTTTTGCGCAAAAAACGGACTATGTTTATCAGAGCCTCATTAAGTGTCAAGGTCCCCTATTATTTAATAACGGTTAGATTACCGGATTCACGGTGTATTCGTTCGGTGCACCCCCCGAAACCCGACCGCCACCCCCAAAATTCCGGGCCCGTAAAATGCCGGTCGAACGGTCGCATTTGGTGATGCCAGACCCGGCAGGTCATTTCGCATCCATTAATGGTTGCATGGGGTGCTTCGGACATGGATGATATTTCGAATTTTGGACAAAACAGGTTTCGGCGGAACGTAATTTTACGGAAAACACTATGAAAAAAGCGATTATTGCACTAGAGGATGGCACCTGCTTCGAAGGCCGGGCATTCGCGGGATCGGGCGAATTCTACGGAGAGCTGGTCTTCAACACTTCCATGACCGGTTATCAGGAAATCCTGACCGACCCCTCCTACAACGGCCAGATCGTCACGATGACCTACCCGCTCATCGGCAATTATGGCATCAACGCCGAAGACGCCGAATCGCGCGGCATTTTTGCACAGGGCTTGGTGGTCGGCGAATGCTCCCGCATCCACAGCAACTGGCGGGCCACCAAATCGTTGCCCCAATACCTGGAGGAAAACGGCAAGGTCGGCATCGACCAGGTCGACACCCGCGCCATCACCCTCTACATCCGCGACAAAGGCGCCATGAAATGCGTCGTGTCCACCGAAGACCTCGACAAGGATTCGCTCGTGGCCAAGGCCAAGGCCTCCGATGGGCTCGTTGGTCGCGACCTCTCCACCGAAGTCAGCATTGACGAAAAATATGTCTGGCCCGAAGGCGGCAAGCCGGATGCGGCGTTCAAGGTGGCGGTCATCGACTGCGGCATCAAGCTGAACCAGTTGCGCATTTTTGAACAGCTAGGTTGCGAGTGCACAGTCTATCCGGTCTCCACCCCGGCGGCGGACATCCTGGCCGCCGACCCCGACGGCATCTTTGTCTCCAACGGACCGGGCGACCCGGCCGGCGCGCCCGACATCACCAAGCTGGTGGGCGATCTGATCGCCTCCAAACGCCCCATGTTCGGGATCTGCTTCGGCCACCAGATGCTCGGCCTTGCGCTCGGCGCCAAGACCTACAAACTGAAATTCGGCCACCGCGGCGGCAACCAGCCCATCCAGGACCTGCGCACCACCAAGGTTGAAATCGCGTCGCACAACCACGGCTTCTGCGTGGATGCCGACTCGGTGAATCCCGAAATAGCCGAAATCACCCACATCAATCTCAACGACAACACCGTGGCCGGCCTGAAGCACAAGCATCAGCCGCTCTTCTGCGTCCAGTACCATCCGGAAGCCGCCCCCGGCCCGCACGACCCGTTCTACCTCTTCGAGGAATTCATCGACTTAATGAAGGAAAATAAACAATGAACCATCCCGAATGGATAGCTATCCTCGACTACGGCTCGCAAGTCACCCAACTGATTGCGCGGCGCATCCGCGAACAAAAGGTCTACTGCGAGATCATCCGCTTCGACACCCCCGCAGAAGAACTGAAAAAGCGCGCCCCGAAAGGCATCATCCTTTCCGGCGGCCCCTGCAGTGTACCGGACGCGGACTCGCCGAAATGCGATCCCGCCCTCTTTGATCTCGGCATTCCGATCCTCGGCATCTGCTACGGCATGCAGCTGACCGCGCAAACGCTCGGCGGCTCGGTTAAGCCGGGCCTCAAGCGCGAATACGGCAAGGCCATGATGCGGATCACCAAAGCCTCTCCGCTATTCAAAGGGCTCGCCCCGGACATCCAGGTCTGGATGAGCCACGGCGACAAGGTCGAAGCTCTGCCGGACGGATTTGAGGTTGTCGCCGAATCCGACAACTGCCCCTTCGCAACCATGCAGAATCTGGACCGCAACATTTTCGGCGTCCAGTTCCACCCCGAAGTCGTGCACACGCCGCAAGGCAAGGAAATGCTCTGGAACTTCGCCTTCAAGATCTGCGGATGCTCCGGCGACTGGGAAATGTCCAAATTTGTGGAAGTCACCGTCAACCACATCCGCGAAAAGGTCGGCGACGACCACGTCCTGCTGGGCCTGAGCGGCGGCGTCGACTCCTCCGTCGTGGCCGCCCTGCTCCATAAGGCGATCGGCGACCAGTTGCACTGCGTCTACGTCGACAACGGTCTCATGCGCTACAAGGAAACCGAGGAGATCGAAGAGCTCTTTGGCAGCGCCTTCGGTATCGACCTGCATGTTGCCCGCGCCGGCGATCTATTCCTCGGCAAGCTGGCCGGCGTTAGCGACCCCGAAAAGAAGCGCAAGATTATCGGCAGCACCTTCATCGACGTTTTTGCCGAAAAGGCCCGCGCACTCAGCGACAAGGTCAAATATCTTGGGCAAGGCACACTCTATCCCGACGTCATCGAATCGGTCTCGCCCATCGGCGGGCCCTCGGCAACGATCAAGAGCCACCACAACGTCGGCGGCCTTCCCGAAGATCTCCAGTTTGACCTGATCGAACCCTTGCGCGAACTGTTCAAGGACGAAGTCCGCGCCGTCGGACGCGAACTGGGTCTGCCGAGCTATGTGGTCGACCGCCAGCCCTTCCCGGGCCCCGGCCTCGCCGTGCGCATCATTGGCGACATCACCCCCGAGCGCATCGAAGTCCTCCAGCAGGCCGACCTGCGCGTCCGGGAAGAGATCATGAAGATGCCCAACCATCTCGACGTCTGGCAATACTTCGCCGTCCTGCTTCCGATCCAGTCCGTCGGCGTTATGGGAGACGACCGCACCTACGAAAACGTGGTGGCTGTCCGCGCCGTCGAAAGCCGCGACGGCATGACCGCCGATTGGTACAAACTGCCGTACGACGTAATGGATTCCATCTCCAACCGGATCATCAACGAAGTCCGGGGTGTCAACCGCGTCTGCTACGACATCAGCTCCAAACCACCGTCCACCATTGAATGGGAATAAACTAAAACATGTATGGTTTTACCTCGCAAAGCCGCAGAGTACGCAGAGAAGAACTTTTTCAAGTTGCCTCTGCACCCTCCGCGACTCTGAGAGAAATATGATTTAAGCCGTTGAGGTAACAATTATGCCAAAAAGAGAAGATATCCACCACATTCTAATCATCGGCTCCGGCCCGATCGTGATCGGCCAGGCCTGCGAGTTCGACTATTCCGGCACGCAGGCCTGCAAGGCGTTGCGTGAAGAGGGCTACAAGGTCACTCTGATCAACTCCAATCCGGCGACGATCATGACCGACCCGGCCACCGCCGACCGCACCTATATCGAACCGATCACCCCCGAAGCCGTGGAAAAAATCATCATCCGCGAAAAGCCGGACGCCCTGCTCCCTACGCTGGGTGGACAAACCGCGCTGAATACGGCCATGAAACTCGTCGAAATGGGCGTACTTGAAAAGTATGGCGTGGAAATGATCGGCGCGAAGTACGATGCCATCATGCGCGGTGAAGAACGCGACCTGTTCAAGGCGACCATGGCGGAAGCCGGCATCGAAAGCCTCCGTAGCTTCGAAGTCCACGACCTGGAGGAAGCCCGGCGCGTAGCTACCGAAGAGCTGGATTTCCCCCTGATTGTGCGCCCCTCGTTCACCCTGGGCGGCACAGGCGGCGGTATTGCCGACAACATGGACGAGCTCATGGCGATCGCTGAAGCGGGTCTGAAGGCCTCGCTCACCACCGAGGTGCTGATTGAGGAATCCGTTTTCGGGTGGAAAGAATTCGAAATGGAAGTGATGCGCGACAAGAAAGACAACGCGGTCATTATCTGCGCCATCGAAAACATGGATCCCATGGGCATTCACACGGGTGATTCGATCACCGTGGCACCGACCCAAACCCTGACGGACCGGGAATACCAGATCTTGCGCGATGCCTCGTTGAAAACCCTGCGGGCCATCGGCGTGGAAACCGGCGGCTCAAACGTGCAGTTCTGCATCGATCCCAAATCGGGACGCCTGGCGATCATCGAAATGAATCCGCGCGTGTCGCGTTCGTCCGCCCTCGCCTCCAAGGCGACGGGGTTCCCGATTGCCAAATTGGCGGCCAAGCTGGCGGTGGGCTATACGCTGGACGAGCTTCCCAACGACATTACGCGCGAAACGCCGGCCTGCTTCGAACCGTCGATCGACTATGTCGTTACCAAGCTACCGCGCTTCACCTTCGAGAAGTTCCCCTCGGCCAATCCCAAACTTGGGCCGAGCATGAAGTCCGTGGGTGAAACCATGGCCATCGGCCGCAACTTCAAGGAATCGTTGCAAAAGGCGTTCCGTTCGCTGGAAATCGGCGTAGACGGCCTCGACCTGAAGGCCGAGAAAAAAGTGGATCCCGCAAAACTGGACACCTACCTGCAGACCACCTGCACCGAACGCACCATCGCGATCAAGATTGCCCTGAAGCGCGGCTACTCCATCGAAAAAATCCATTCGATGACCTTTATGGATCCGTGGTTCATCGATCAAATCCTGCAAATCGTGGAGATTGAAAAGGAAATCAGCGATGCGGCCGAATTGGAATACGACCTGTTGAAGAATGCCAAGAAGAACGGTTTTTCCGACGAACAGATCGGTGCGTTGCGCGGCTGCAAGGGCGACGACATCCGCGCCCTGCGCAAGAAGCTGGGCATCATTCCGGTGTATAGCCTGGTCGATACCTGCGCCGGCGAGTTTGAAGCTTCCACGCCCTACTACTACTCGTGCTACGCCGACCTCAATGAAACCCGCCAGACCGGCAGGAAGAGCGTCATCGTACTGGGTTCAGGCCCGAACCGCATTGGACAGGGCATCGAGTTCGACTACTCCTGCGTGCACACGGTCAAGGCGTTGCGGGAAATGGGCTACGAAGCGATCATGGTCAACTCCAACCCGGAAACGGTTTCGACCGACTACGACACATCGGACAAACTCTACTTCGAGCCGCTCACCTTCGAAGATGTGATGAACATCTACGAGGCGGAAATGCCGATCGGCATGATTGTCCAGATGGGCGGCCAGACCCCGCTGAACCTGGCCGACCGCCTGCTCGAAGCCGGTGTTCCGATTCTCGGTACATCCCCGAAAAGCATTGCGGCAGCCGAAGACCGCGAACTCTTCCGCCAGTTGCTCGACAAGCTCGAACTCAAGCAGCCGGAAAGCGCAACGGCCAAGACCCTCGAACAGGCGGAAACCATCGCCCACCGCCTTGGCTTCCCGGTCATGATCCGGCCTTCGTTCGTTCTCGGCGGCCGCGCCATGATGGTGGCCTACGAAGAAGAGGAACTGGAACCGTTCGTCAATGCGGCCTTTGACGCAAGCCCGGACCATCCGGTGCTGATCGACCGTTTCCTGGAACATGCGATCGAAGTCGACGTCGACCTGGTTTGCGACGGAACCGATGTCTACATCGGCGGCGTCATGGAACACGTCGAAGAGGCTGGCATCCATTCCGGCGACAGCGCCTGCTCGATACCGCCCTACTCGCTGAGTGACAACATGGTCAAACGCATCAAAGAGGCCTGCACGGCCATGGCGCTGGAGTTGGACGTACTCGGCTTAATGAACGCCCAGATTGCGGTGAAGGAGGATGAATTCTACATCATCGAAGTCAATCCGCGCGCTTCGCGTACCGTGCCATATGTCAGCAAGGCCACCAATGTTCCATTGGCCAATATCGCCACACAGATCGCCATGGGCAAAACGCTCAAGGAACTGGGTCTGGTCGGATTCGAACCGAAGATTGAATGGTACGCCGTCAAGGAAGCGGTATTCCCCTTCAACCGGTTTGCCGGCGTCGACCCGATCCTCGGACCGGAAATGAAATCCACCGGCGAGGTGATGGGCATTGATACCACCTTCGAGCTGGCCTTCTGGAAGGCGGAAATCGCCGCCGGCCAGGTATTGCCCACGGAGGGCAACGTATTCCTGAGCGCCAAGGATCGCGACAAGGATTGGATCGTTGAAATCGGTCGAGAATTCGCCGACCTCGGATTCGGGCTCATTGCCACGGAAGGAACGGCCCAGGCCCTGCACAATGCGGGACTGGAAATCACGCTGACCCACAAACTGGCGGAAGACGGCAAGAATGTGATCGATCTGATGAAGGAAGGCGGCGTGCAGTTGCTGGTCAATACACCCAGCGGCCCGGTTGCGCGCGTCGACGAAATCAAGATCCGCTCTGAAGCCATTCTGCGCGGCCTGCCCATTGTCACTACGGAGTCCGGCGCCCGCGCGACGGCCAAGGCCATTCGCTACATCAAATCGAACGATTGGGATGTGCGGTCGATCCAGGATTACCACGCCTAGACGAAGCTCAGGAACCGAGACTCAGGCCCAACGAAAAAGCGTCCGCAACACGGACGCTTTTTTCCGTTATTCATTGAACGGATCTCAAAGACACGGGTCTATGTAGTCAAGTTTGAGCATAAGCAGAGGGTTTTCCTTTCTCCTTTCCCTCTGATGCGAGGCGGTCGGATTTTTCGGCCGCCTTTTTCTTTTCCTGCTCCTGGCGGATACGCGGCGATTTGAAGCAAATACGTGCGATCCAGTCCATGAATTCCTCTTCCCCGCTAAGCATCTCAATCTCAACTCGCATGAAAAGGACCGGTATATCGCGCCGTTCCACATAAGGAAAGCGTACCGCATCCTTTTCAGTCGTCAGGATTGCCTGGGCGCCCCGTTTGATGCTCCAGTTGATGGTGTTGATGATTTCCTGCTGCGTAAACCGATGGTGGTCGGCAAAGCGGCGGGTATAGATTATCTCGGCCCCCAGGCGCTGCAAGGCGCGCTCAAAACTTTCCGGCACGGCGATGGCCGAAACCGCCGCAATCTTCATTCCCTTAAGCAGGCTCAGGTCGTGGGTTTTATCCCCGAAAACATCCTTCAGGTATTTGGTTGCATGCCGGCATTCGGAAATTTCCGCCACCGGGTTGAGCCGCCGAAGTTGCTCCTTCAACTCCTTGTCCCCGCCATCGTTGCACTTGGTAATGAAGATAAACCCGGCGCGTTTAATGTTGCGCATCGGCTCGCGCAATAGACCGCGCGGCAGCAGGTGGCCGCCGCCAAAGGGATTGGTCCGGTCCACCAGCGCGATATCGAGGCGGTTGCCCAGCTTCAAGTACTGGAAGCCGTCGTCGAGAATCAACGTATCGCAGCCCAACTCCTTGATGGCGTATTTCCCGGCCTTTACGCGGTCCTTGTCCACGACGACCGCCACCTCGGGAAGGTTAGACGCCAACATGTAGGGTTCGTCGCCCGCGGTCCAGGAATCCAGCAACAGCCGTTTCCCGTCGGAAACAACACGGGGCGGGGTTTCGATCTTTCCGGTGGTGATACGCTGAACCATCTTTTGCAGGAAGGGCTGCTCCTTGCTCTTATAGCCACGGCTAAGGATGGCGACCTTGCGTCCCTGCTGTTGCAGATTGCGGGCAAACACTTCCACCACCGGCGTCTTGCCAGTGCCGCCGACGGTCAGGTTGCCGACGCTGATGACCTGGCATCCCAGCGTGCTCGGCCGCAGGATCCGGTGCCGGTAGAGCCACAAGCGGACCTGCACGACCAAGCCGAAAATGCAGGACAACCCTTTCAAAAGCAGTCGTAGCACCGACGGCCACTTTCCCGTGCGGGAGCCATCCAGCACGGCAAGTAGATAGGTCTCGAGCTGTTCTAATCTACGTTTGGTGGTCATGTACCGAATCCATTTACAGAGGTAGCAGAACTATAGCGTCCGCGTCATGTTCTTCAAGAAGGGACTGTACCAAGCATGAACATAAAAATGCACCATCCGAGGTTTACGAATGGTGCATTTCCAACGAGTTGGCTACGGATTAAAGGCCAAGGGCCTTGCGCAGCGCCTCCACTTTATCGGTCTTTTCCCAAGGGAAACGGGACCGGCCAAAATGGCCATAGGCTGCGGAATCGCGGTAGCTCCAACCGTTCGGAGTCAGCAGGCCGAGGTCCTTGATCAAGGCGCTCGGCCGGAAATCAAAGATTTCACCCGACTTGATGACTTCCTCGATGCGATGGTCGTCGATCTTGCCGGTGCCGTAGGTGTCGATATTGATGCTCAGCGGCTTGGCCACGCCAATGGCGTACGCGACCTGGATTTCGCATTTTTCGGCCAAACCGGCGGCCACGATGTTCTTGGCCGCGTAGCGGGAGTAGTAGGCCGCCGAGCGGTCGACCTTCGACGGATCCTTCCCGGAGAACGCGCCGCCGCCGTGGCTGCCCACGCCGCCATAGCTATCGACAATGATCTTCCGGCCCGTCAGGCCGGCATCGCCGTGAGGTCCCCCGATGACAAACTTGCCGGTGGGATTGATAAAGTATTCGGTATCAGCCTTGAGCAGGCCCGTCGGACCCAACACATCCTGACACACCTTGATCAGGTCCTTGCGGATCTGGTCAAGCGAAACATCGTCGGTCTGGTGCGAGATCACCACGGTCTCGATGGATTTCGGTTTTCCGTTGATGTGCAGAATCGACACCTGCGACTTGGAGTCGGGGCGCAGGTACGGAAGGATGCCGGCCTTTCGGATTTTCTGCAGTTCGTCGAGCAAGCGGTGGCTGTAGGCGATCGGCGCCGGCATCAACTCTTCGGTGTCGTTGCTCGCATAGCCAAACATCATGCCTTGGTCGCCCGCACCCTGCTCGGCATACAGGCCCTCCCCTTCGGTTACACCCTGGGAAATATCGGGGGACTGGCTGTGCAGGCGGTTGATGTATTCAAAAGTTTCGCTGCAGAATTCCAGTTCCTCCCGATCGTAGCCGATTTCGCGCACCACAGTGCGTGCAATGGCTTCGGGATCGATATCGTCCCAACCCGAGCACGTGATTTCGCCGGCGTTGACGACGAGATTCGTAGTGGTCAGGGTTTCACACGCCACACGGCTCTTGGTATCGGCAGCCAGGCACGCATCGAGAATGGCATCGGAAATCTGGTCGCAGACCTTGTCCGGATGCCCTTCGGAAACAGACTCGGAAGTAAAAACGTGGTCCTTACGGATTTTGCTCATCGAACACCTCTATTCGTTTATGCGGATTAATGAATATAGCTCGGGAATTTAGCGAAGCCCCCGAATGCCAGCGATAAAAAAATGCTAAAAACTACCCTTTCACGGCTCCATGCTTGACCCATGGCAATGCGGCAACCTACTGTCTTCCTCCACATGAGAGAGTATACCAAAGACGACCTGATCAATTTCCTGCCCCAATTCGACACCTTTGTGGGAATCGACTCCGATGGATGCGTTTTCGACACCATGGAAATCAAGCAAAAGGATTTCTTCCACCCGCATATCATCCGCCAATGGGGATTGGAAGCGATCGAACCCCAGGTCCGGGCAGCCGCCGAGTTTGTCTACCTTTATTCCACCTACCGCGGCCTCAACCGTTTCCTTGGGCTCTGCAAAACACTGGAATTGCTGCAGGACTGGCCCGAGGCCCGGGACCACGCCAAGTTGCCCGATCCGACGGACCTGCGCGTTTATTGCGACTCCGGCCTCCCGCTAAGCAATGCCACCATCCAGTCGGAAGCCGAACGCACAGGCAGCCAGTTGCTGGCCAAAGCCCAGGTATGGAGCGAGGAACTGAACCGCGACATCGATCAGAACATGCCGGATCCCCCTCCGTTCCCCGGCGTAGAAAAAGCTCTCGCCCGGATCCAGAAGAACTCCGATGCCATTGTCATTTCGCAGACGCAGGCCGTCGCCTTGCTCAAGGACTGGTATCGGGACGATCTCGCCCAATACGTTTCCGTCATTGCCGGCCCCGAACTCGGTAGCAAGATCGACCACTTCACCATGGCCGCCGTCAACCGTTATCCCGCCAACGCCATCCTCATGATCGGCGACGCCCCCGGCGACCTTGCCACCGCCCAAGCCATTGGTTGCAATTTCTATCCCATCAACCCCGGCCATGAGGTCGACAGCTGGGAGCGTTTCATGGATGAAGCCTACAGACTCTTCCTCTCCGGCGGATTTTCAGAAGAATACCAGCAAAAGCTCAATCAGGAATTCAAAACCCTGCTCCCCGGCACCCCGCCATGGAAACGCTAAACATTGAAACCACAACATTCTCGCGACGAGCAAAGGCCCCAAAGCGGTGTTTTTGCGCCCTTTGTACTACTATCCGTCATTTCCTTGTTTTCTGTGCACGTTTTCTTGATGGACTTTACATGACGATTGATAGCAAGACGATTGGGCCAAAGGACGGCTGGAATAAATGGTCTTGTGACGACTGTATGGTTGCGGCTATGCCGCGCTAGGTATTTTGTGGTTAAAAAAAGAGGTGTTGCATGGAAATGGACCGACTCGAACAACTGCTCAACCGCTTCAAGAACGGCGAAACCGATTTGGCCCAAACGTTGGAAACCCTCAAGCACTTGCCGTTCGAGGATATGGGTTTTGCCAAGGTCGACCACCACCGCGCCCTGCGGACCGGCTATCCCGAAGTGGTGTTCTGCCAAGGCAAGACACATGATCAGGTGGAAGCAATCTATCTCGCACTGGCCAAACACAACGGCAACATCTTGCTGACCCGCGCTGAACCGGAGTTGTTTGCGCGACTCGAAAAAGTCGATGGCCGGCTCGTTTACAATGAACTCGGCCGTACGATTACGCTCGAAAAGGACGGACGCGAAAAGACGGGAAGCGTACTGGTCATCTCGGCCGGAACCGCCGATATTCCCGTAGCCGAAGAAGCCGCCGTCACCGCCTCCATCTCCGGCGCAAAGGTGGAGCGGCTCTACGATTGCGGTGTCGCCGGCATCCATCGCTTGCTGGCCCAGAACACTAAGATCCAGCAGGCCCGTTGCATCGTGGCGGTGGCCGGCATGGAAGGCGCCCTGCCCTCGGTCGTCGGCGGGTTGGCGCCCTGCCCCGTGATTGCGGTCCCCACCTCCGTCGGCTACGGCTCGCATCTCAACGGAATCGCCCCGCTGTTCACCATGCTCAACTCCTGCGCCCCCAATATTACCGTCGTCAACATCGACAACGGCTTCGGCGCCGGTTTCAGCGCCGCTATGATCAATAACGGGAATGAAACACGAAGTCACTAAGGACACCAAGCTCTCCGCCCCGCCCGTTGTGCCCGTTGTGCCCGTTGTGCCCTTTGTGCCTTGGTGTTTATCTGGCTTGCATCCCAGATTCTCTTCAGCAATATTCCGCCTTTCTTTAACCCGGAGAACTTTATGATCAAGGCATGCGATTTGAAAAAGACGTCCGTCATCGATATCGACGGCACCCCGCACGTAATTGAAAACATCACCCAGCAATCGCCTACGGCTCGCGGCGGAGGAACCATCTATAAGGTCCGGTTCCGCAACGTTTCCACCAAACAGAAAGTCGATAAAACCTATCGGGCAGACGATGCACTCCAGGACGCTACGTACGACAAGAACGAGGTTCAATATCTCTATAAGGATGGCGACCGGTTTGCCTTCATGGACCTCTCATCCTACGAACAGTTTGAACTGGTAAAGGAAGACATTGAAGACTGCCTGCCCTTTTTAATTGAGGACATGGAAGGGATCATTGCGCTTGTTTCCGAAGGAAAGATCCTAACGCTCCAGATGCCTGACACGATCGATATGGAGATCG
>JBNLGU010000026.1:0-28938 GCA_050306215.1 Pontiella sp. | reverse complement strand
AGCTGGCGAATCGCGTCGAGACACCCGCCGTTCTTCAAACTGGTTTCCAGTAGCTCCGGCGTGTTGATCCCATGGATTGAAAGGAAATCCACATAGTCGAGCTTCAGGTATCGCATCGAGGTCTCGAAGGTTTCAAGCATCTCCTTCGCGGTGTCCTTGACACCGATTTTCGTTTGCACCAGCAGCTTGTCCCGCTCCAGCCTGGGCAGCACCCCGCCCAACTGCATTTCGGAAGGGCCGTAGCCGCGCGCCGTCTCGATATGGTTGATCCCCATCTCAAGCGCGTGGTGGATGCAGGCTTCCAGGTTTTCCTGCCCCTTTGGATCAATCTTCTCCGGCTCCAGATCATCCCAACCCTGCTGGTAACGCATGCCGCCGCAGGTAAGCACCGGCATCTGAAGTTCCGTTCGCCCAAATCGTTTGGTGGGTACCCGCATACTACTCATCCCTTTTTATCCAGTTCGCCGCGGATCATTTCCGCTGTTTTCAAGCCAATACCAGGCGCTTCCGCGATTTCCTCGACACTCGCGCGGCTCAGCCGGACCATCGAACCGAAATGTTTCAGAAGCGCCTCCTTCTTGGAAGCTCCGATGCCCGGGATTTCATCGAGTCGCGATTCCATGATGCGGCGGCGGCGCAAATCGCGGTGGTACGAAATCGCAAAGCGGTGCGCCTCGTCGCGCAGTCGCGTGACCACCGTCAAGGCGGCCGAATGGCGCGGCAGCACCAAATTTCCCGAGTTCTTGTCAAAATCCCACACGATCTCTTCATACCGCTTGGCCAAGCCCACGATCGGCAGATCGGCCAGGCCCAGCTTCACGAGCTCGGCCCGCGCCGCGCGCAATTGTGTGATCCCCCCATCCACCATGACCAGCCCGGGCAATGGCTTCTTCTCGCGGAGCAACCTCGAATAGCGACGCTGTACTACCTCCGCCATTGAACGCGGATCATCGGCTCCCTCGACGGTCTTGATGCGGAAGCGCCGGTAGCGGTTGGGATACGGCACACCGTCGACCGAACAAACCATGCTGGCCACGGAATTGGTTCCTGAAATATTGGAAATATCGAAACACTCGATGACGCGCGGCTCAGACGGCAGGCTCAGCTTATCCTGCAGTTCCTTCAAGCCGACGCGGGCTTCGTCCTGTTTCATCTTCGGCGTTTTACGCACCTTGGCCTTCTCCTTCACGGCCGTATGCAACTGAAGCAGCATGTCGCGCAGAGCCGCTGCCTCTTCGAAGCGATACTCCTGTGCCGCCTGTTCCATCTCGGCGCGCAGGTTCTTGAGCAGGTCCATGCGCTCACCACGCAGGAATGCGCAGGCGTCCTCCACCCTTTTCCGATACTCCTCCGGACTCACCCGCCCGATGCAGGGCGCGGAACAATTCGCGATGATGTCGTTGCTGCAATGCTTGTAGGTCTCTTCATCCGGCTCCCGCGGCCGGCAACGGCGGATCCCGAAATGGCGCTCCAAAAACTCGATCGTTACCTTCACGGCCAGACCCGACGTGTAGGGCCCGAAGTAGAGCGCCCCATCGCTTTTACGGATGCGGCACTTTTCGATTTTTGGAAAGGGATGCTGCACATCCACGCGAATCATCACGAAGCGTTTGTCGTCTTTCCAGAGCGTGTTGTAGTAGGGGCGGTATTCTTTGATCAGCCGGCCTTCCGTAAGAATGGCTTCGGCTTCGCTTTTCAGCACCACGATATCGAAATCCTCTATGGAGTTGATCAGGCTGCGGATTTTGGGTTGCGCGGTCCGGCGCGTGTGCGCGCGGAAATAGCTCTGCACGCGCTTGCGCAGCGAGGCCGCCTTGCCCACGTAGATAATCTTACCATCGCGGTCGCGCATGAGATAGCATCCCGGCTCGTCGGGCAACGCCTTGAGCTTCTCTTTTATGGCCTTCGAAACAGACATACCCGGAATTAAAGCACGGTCGGTTTGACTGTCAAAGGTTCCTTTGCGTGTTGCACCGAAATAGTGCTTGATGCGACCTAGTCAAAATACGAGCATCCAAAGGATAGGACATGACGGAATGATACCACTGAAAAAAATCCTGTTCGAGATCTGGATCGTAACGGTCCAAATGGCCCCCTATCTTTTGTTTGGCTTCCTGATGGCCGGCATCCTTTCGGTGCTGATCTCCAAGGAATATGTACGCCGGCATCTCGGCACCCGCGGTTGGCTCGGCTCCCTGAAGGCGGCGTTGGTCGGCGTTCCCATGCCCATCTGCTCGTGCGGGGTCATCCCGCTGGCTGCATCGCTTCGCAAGCATGGGGCCAGCCGGGGCGCCACGGCATCCTTCCTAGCCTCAACGCCCCAGACCGGCATCGACAGCCTGATGATTACCTACGCCCTGCTCGGCTGGGTTTTTGCCGTTTTCCGGGCGGTAGTCGCCTTTGTATCCGGCATTGTCTGCGGAACGGCCGTGGCGGCGGTCTCACCACCGGAAACGGAAACAGCGGAGGAATGCAACGACGAATGCTGCCAGCCCAGCCAGAAACCAATGCCGGTGCGAATGCTCCAATACGGTTTCGTTACCCTTCCGCGCGACATTGCCAAGGCCGTTGTGCTCGGCATTATCCTATCCGGAATAATCAGCGGACTGGTCCCCGACAACTTTTTCGCCGACAGCGTTGGCGACTCGCCGGTCGCCATGCTGGTCATGCTCGTCATCGGTATACCCCTCTATGTCTGCTCCTCGGCTTCGGTGCCGATCGCCCTTGCCTTCATCAAGGCCGGCATCTCGCCCGGGGCCGCATTGGTTTTCCTGATCACCGGTCCGGCGACCAACGCCGCAACCCTGACGACCCTGTGGCAGATCATCGGACGGAAACAACTGGCGGTGTTCCTGACCACCTTGGCCGCCTGCGCACTCATCGCCGGATTTGCCATGAACTTCTTCTCCCCCACACTAGGGGTCATGGATCAGCTCTGCCACGACGAATGCCAAACCGGATGGTTGCAGATCAGTTGGGCGCTTCTACTGGCAGCCGTGTTGATCAAGGCCCTGATTCCGGAACGGTGCAAAGCCGGTTGCTGCGGAAAACAATGACTGTTTACCCCCATTTTTGTTAACCGTTTTTTGAAGAATATCCTTCAATTGCGTTTGGTTAGCGCTTAAATACTTGAACAGCTTAATTCAGAGTGGGGTACGATGAATAACAGCATATATTCGATTATGATCATTGACGACCATCCCATCATTCACGATGGGTTGTCGATTCTGCTATCGGCGGAACCCGATATGGAAATCTTCGGCATCGCCGCATCGGCCACTGAAGCCATGGAAAAACTGACCGGAGAGCTGCCGGATTTGGCCATCGTCGACCTGTCCATGGGGGATTCCGACGGAACCTACCTCATTCAGCGCATCCGCACAACGCACCCAAAGCTCAAGATTCTCGTTTATACCATGTCGGAAGAACGCCTCTTCGCCGAACGCACCGCCTTGGCCGGCGCTAACGGGTACATCATGAAAACATCCCACCCGGATCTTCTCAAGAAGGCGATACGAACCGTGCTGGCCGGAGAGATGTGCTTCCACCCCGACATCATGGAGCGCATCCTGCGCAAGCAACACGGTCGCCAAGCCGGGGGAACGGCCACCCCTCTCGAGGTATTGTCCAACCGCGAAATGGATATTTTCAAGCTACTGGGCGACGGGCTTGATTCGGTGGGAATCGGACAGAAACTCAACATCAGCCGGAACACGGTCGATACCCACCGCATCAACATCAAAAACAAGCTGGACCTGCCCAACGGCCGCGCGCTCGAGCGATTGGCCTTCGAAATAATCCAGCAAAAGAAGCTGCCCGAAGATTAAATAGCGCAGACAGGGCGGTAAGCCGGATTCTGTTCCCCTTGCGGGGTCGGTCATTTATCTAGTGCGATCAACCCGGAACTTAAACAGAGCGGGCCGCTCCTCGGTTCCCTATTTGATCTTGCTCCGGACGGGGTTTACCCTGCCCCCTCGGTTACCCTCGGGGCGGTGGGCTCTTACCCCACCGTTTCACCCTTACCCTTCGATGCGCTTGCGCGCCCTCGGGGCGGTTTGTTTTCTGTGGCACTTTCCATCCCCTGCGATATCGCACAAGGGTTTCCGCGTTAACCACGGAACGTCCTGCCCTGCGGAGTCCGGACTTTCCTCCCTCCCTTGCGGGAGAGCGACCGATACACCCTGTCTGCTTTAAAAAGTGATGATTGACGAGTGACGCGTGAATCAGGTTAGTCACGCATCACGTTTCACGGCTTACGCCATTACGGGGCGGGATTGTAGACAATCCGCCCGCAGAAGTTGCAGCCCACGATCTTGGTCGGATTGCGCGCATCGTGGATCACCTGCGGCGGTAGCTTCATGTGGCAGCCGCCGCAATGCCCGCCGGACTCGACCATTACCACGCCGAAATCCTTCTTGTTGTTCATGATGCGGGTATATTTCTGGAGTAGTGGCTTGTCGCAGAGGGCGGCGGCACGGGCCCGGTCTTCCTTGAGCGAATCGAGACGTTCCTTCAAGGCCGCCACGCGCTCATCCAGCTCGGCCAGCTCGTCCGCGATGCCGGCTTTCTCGGCATTCAGCCGCTCTTCGCACTCGGCCACGATGGCCTTGCCCTGCTCCAGATCCTCCATCAGCTTGATTTCCTTGTCCTCAAGCTCTTTGATCTCGCCTTCAACGACACCGATTTCTTTTACGAAGGCACGGTATTGGTCGTTGGTCTTGGCCTCCATCTGCTGGGTCTTGTATTTCGTGACCTTTTCCTTGCAGGCCTCGATATCCAGCTCGATGTCCTTGAGCATGGTTTCAGTATGCTTTTTGCTATCGAGGGCGATTTCGAGCCGCTTTTTCGAGCCGCCCAGTTGCGCTTCAATATCGCTCTTTCGTTGGGGAATATCGCGGATTTCCCGCATGATTTTAATTAGTTTACGGTCCTTCTTCTGCAAAGCGACAATCGGTTCCAACGGATGCGACACGGCAACCTCCTCTAGATTTCTAAAAAACAAGCCTCGGAATGTAATCGCTCCACAGCGACAAGTCAAAGCGTTGAATTCATTTATTTACTGCCGGGATGCACCAGCTCCAACCCTTCCCGGCACATCGGGCAGTCCGACGGATCATACGTCACCGGCTCAATCTCCAGCAGGCTGACCAGCGGAACCTCGAATCCGGCCTTCCCTCCGCTGCGGTTCACCAGGATGCCGATCGCCTTCACCACGCCGCCGTTGGCCTTGACGATATCGATCGTCTCCTGCACCCGGCCGCCGCGCGTAACCACGTCCTCGGCCACCACAAAACGTTCGCCCTCGCTGATCTTGAAGCGGCGCAGCTTCAGCTCGTTGTTCTCTTTCTCGACAAAAATAAAACGCACTCCCAAGGCGCGCGCCACATCGTGTCCGATCGTGATACCACCCATCGCCGGGGCGATCACGGTATCCACCTCGAGGTCCTGTAACTCCTGCTTCATCTTGGCCACCAGCGCCTCGCACAACTGCCCCGCAATGCGCGGATACTGCAGCACCAGCGCGCATTGGAAAAACCGGTTGCTGTGCAAGCCCGAACGGAGCTCGAAATGCCCGTTCAGCAGTGCTCCGGTTTCCTCGAACATCTTAAGTACATCTTCCTGTTTCACTGTAACTCCTCTTTCAAATCATGATTGGCGAAAACCCCGCTACCATTTCACAACTCGGGGGATGCCGTCCAGATGGATTTCACCCCTGCAGGGTGCATATTTCAGTGCGGACGGCCTTTTCGCATTTTGTGTGCGCTTGCAACCCGTTCCACAAACAGCAAGACAAACGGCCCCCTCAACCAGATAATCGATTAAGCGTCGATGCGGAAATAGGTGATACTTCGGGGAACCAACCAATAATGCCTACGGCAACCCATGGCATCCATCACAGGATCTGTCCCCCGCCGGAGGGTGCGGCAATCCATGATGGCGCGATGGCAGCAACGCATCGAGGCAGATTTACAGGACCCATTTAACCACTTCGGGAATACCACCCTCTTCACCGCCTACCGCCTCGGGCAACATAACGTTTTCCCCATTTGGTCCATAGGGACGGGAGTTATCGTAGATTACTTTTCCGCTACCACTATTGTCGAAGTCTCCCCGTGGGCAAATGAAGGCCCCTTCCACATCGGCGTCGCCGGATATCTTTATCTCTCCGTTATGGGCGTAGACCAAGCCGTACACCGTGCAACCCGCTGCAATGTCGACATCTCCATTCAAGCTCATGAACGAGGGCAACCCTCCGTCCGGCTTGTGTTCCATTCCACCGCAGACCTTGATATTCCCCGTCGCGATCACACACCCCTGCACCACACTGCTGCCGGCAAATGTGATATCGCCCTCAACCCACAGCACACCACAGGAGGGGCGTACAGTCTGCTTGGCACCAATCGTCAGCGTTCCGTTCTTAGGCATCTCGTCTTCCGAAAAATAGCTGTCGGTAAAAACATAGTCCCACGCTGTATTTTTGTAGGAATTTCCAGCGACATCATGGGCTGCGGCATACATGCGAAAAGGTTCCAGGTTGATTTCGATCATCTGTTCGGGCACCTCGGCTTCCGTTTTCGCACCCGTGATGAAGTAGTCCGGAGCCATCCATTTTGCCCAGGAAGGCAATGGAATAGACGGCGCGATGGCGTCACCATAAATCTTCGAATTCCCTCCGGACATATCTATCCTGCTACTGGAAGAAACAGAACCACCGTTTCTGAATTGGGCACTGCCTGTCATAGTCAGAGATCCATTCACGTGGGCCGTCGCTCCCGCCAGATCGATATAGGTTCCTCCCACCATCCGCGCATCCCCTCCACAGAAGATCGCCCCGTCGAAGAGTTGGAGAATTTCGGGACTCACCGGTTCGGCACTGCTCGAAGATGTACTCTTTATTACAACTGCGGCACGGGCCGTTTCGCCGTTGCAGTTGCCCGTCGCCGAAAGCAGGTAGTAGGTTCCGCCCCCTGACACACTACTCAAACCGTTGCCTCCGTTTTCATCCAGGTTGGATAAGGATATTTCGGCCACATCGCCTCCGATCGCCAAATCGCCGAACGGCTCCCCCAACGCGGAGGAATCATCCTTGATCTGCGCATAGGCCCTGCGAACACCCGCTTCCGCAATGATGCGAGCCTTTATCCGGTTTGCATTCTTCGTTTCAAAATAGACCTTTTGGGTAGTCACTCGGAACAACAGCGTGGCGCCCATGGCAACCAGGCCGACAAAAACCAAGCTCATAATGAGCGCATATCCCTCTTTGTTGGTGTTCATTGCGGTATCCTCGATCAATTGCTGCGACTGTTTCGCGGGGTGAGTTCAAATGACCCCTCGGCATACATAGTTTTGGTTGTGTTGTTGTATCCGCGGATGTCTTCGCGCAGCTGAAGAGTTACCCGCAGTGGAGATGAGAGCGACTGGTCGTCAATCCGTGCTTCAAACTGGCCATATTCCGGGCCGTTCACAAAGATTCCCCCGACATCGACCACGCGCGTCTGTCCCGGCCACTGGATACTCAGGTCACGCAGCTTCGGGGTATTAAATCCAGTATGGGAATACAGGGTGGCTTGGTATTGTACATAGCGCTTGTAATCAATGGACGTCAGGTATCCCGGCGAGGGCATGGCCGAGACATCCTGCCAGGCGGGTGCATCGGACATATCGGGCGCGTTGCCCGACCGGACCTTGATCTTGAGCGCGGTACCGTCGGGACAATCCTCGGTCCACTCAATGGACTCCAGCCGCGGCGATTCCATCTGGGTATCCACAGGAGCAGAAACATAGGTCCCAGCCTGCGGATAGGTGGTATGAAGCATGTCTACGGCGATCACGGCATCCATCTGGACGACATCGGCCCGCGAACTCCAGTTCGTGGTCTCCGTCAGGCAGGCCAGGCCCGGCGTACTGGAGCCGGGAATCATGAAGGCACCCGTCACATGGTTTGCCTCTTTCCAGATCAATGGATGCGATTGTTCTGCGTCAGTATCCACCAGGAAGGTGACCGCATAGCTGCTACCGACCTGAATCGGAAAATCGATGAAATCCGAAAAGACCGTCGCGCCGGCCGGAATGCTGCACGCGTTCAGTGAGCCAAAAGTGACCTGCACCGGAGTACCCCGCGTATCCGGAGAGGGATCGTAGGCCTTCCGGAGCTCGTCGATGTACGCCTTTCTTATATGTAGCGGTCCATCGGCGGTCGAAGAAAATGCCAGTCTGCATTTGAGTCCATCATGCAGGAGTGAATTACCATAGGCCATGTCGGAACCGCGCAGAAGAACCCGGACAGCTGCGCCGGCAAACGCGTTTCCGGTCCATGACATGCCGGTTAAATCTCCGGTCTGGACGCTGGCTTGCCAGTTCGTGGAGTTCCCATTCAAACGAAGAGCAAGGTCCGCAGGAGAATAATTGGCATCGATTCCGTTGACCGTGACGTTGGACTTCACTCCGCCGATCTGATCAAAATTGGTATCTTCCCATCGATCGTTGTAAAAGCTCACCTCAAAGGAATCACCGACAGAGGAGGGTTCAAACGTCAGCTGATGGTATCCGCTCCACGTGCCCGATGCATTGTACTCGGGAACCGGCTTCGGCGTGCCGTCTGCAATCTGGGCCTCGGCCTCACGTTCCAGCCCGGAGGTCGACAGACGGAGCGTATCGAGCCCCACCTTGTATCCCGTGCTGCGGCTGTCCTTACCCGTCGACGTGATGGTGAGCGTATGCTCTCCCGCATCCATCTGAATGGAGCCGAGGCTCGCGCCCTGATCCAAGTGGAGTTGATCGCTGTAGCCATCATAGGAACTCCCCTGCGGCTCGATGGACCAGTCAAACACATGCTGGAAAAGGCAGGTGGTGCTGGCGTGTGTTCCATTTTCCGCATTGTGTCCGTGGCCATCCGCAACCACCTGGTCCAGTTGCGCCTGCCGTTCTGCGGTGGAGAGTGTGTTATCGCGCGGAATGAATACGGTGCGAAGCAATCTCTGTTCGGCACCGGATCCGTGTACATGATAGATGATCGTCGTATCCCAAAATGCCCCGGCCTCCTCCGTTTCAATCGAGCCCGACTGGAACGAGGGAAAGCTTATGGCGGTAAACTTCTGGGCGCCAGCTGGCGCATAAAGCATTTCAGATAGTGAGGTCAGTAACATTTCCTGCTGCAGGCGATTGACCGCCAGACGCAGGTCGAGATCAAGCGTATCCTGCGTGATCTGATCTTGACTGTTTTTCTCGAGATAAACATAGCCCCCGACAATCAACGACACGCTGATCACCAGTATCGAAAGCGAGGTCACGGCCTCAATCAAGGTAAATCCACTCCTCATCCGTACAACCCGCCTACATTTCGGTTAAGTATGTGGTTACCCGTTCCGGCGTCCCAGAATAGCGCAGGGTTTTACGATTCATGGTATCGACGGTGATCACGACTTCCGCCAGATTGGTCGTTGGACGCGTTATGGTTGTCGAAAGCAGAAAACGTCCATCCGGGTCCGAAAACCCGTCTGCACCTATGCGTTGCTTGTCCCGCCCCCACAGCTCGAGATCGGAAAAATCAGACATCGTCATGCGCTCAATGCGGTTCTTGATAATCTGCATTTCAACGGCCTTGTCCCGGGCGTTGTCCGCGAGCCGGTCACTCGCCACGATCAGCTTGGCCGCTCCGGCAACCGCCGTAGCCAGCAAGGTCAACGCCACGAGCGTTTCCACCAGCGTAACACCGGCTTTTGAATAAGGTTGATGCATCTCTTGATTCCCCGAATGATAGATTGCTAAAAATAAGCACAGGTTGTAAGCATTTTACATACCATTGAATTAAAAGATGTATTCAGAAATGCAAGTCTGAATAGTAAAACTTACAATAACACTTTATTTTAAACGACTAATGAAGCGGGAGTGATTCTTGAACCATGGGGTATTTCCAGATACGTTGATTCTCAATCCGGCTCAATGTTCGTAAAAACATCAGATATGAGAAATAAAACCCTGAATACCTTTTTGGTGAATGTCCTCGGCTGCAAGGTCAACCAATACGACGCCCAGCAGATCGAGCAACTGCTCGAACGCTATGGGCTGGCCCGAACGGACCAAACCGACGACGCCGACGTGATCGTCGTCCATACCTGCGGCGTCACCGCCGCGGCCGCCCAGAAATCGCGACAGACCATCCGCCGCATGCAGCGAGACAACCCCCTTGCCCACATCATCGTCACCGGTTGCGCCGCCAACGACGAACTGACGCAGGTCGACCAGGATCCCGTATTCCGCGTTCCGGCCGGCGCCGACTGGTTGCAGCGCCTCGCCGAGCAGGTCGACTCTCTGGCGACCCCCAACGCCGTTGCCAACGACGGGATAGAAACCGACACCTTCACTATTTCCCGTTTTGGCGACCACACCCGAGCCTTTCTGAAGGTACAGGACGGCTGCGATATCGGCTGCTCCTTCTGCATCATCCCCCAATTGCGCAAGGAGCCGCGCGACAAAGCCATCGAGGACGCCGTCCGCGAGGCAACCGCGCTGACCGAAGCGGGCTATCGCGAAATCGTGGTCACCGGCGTCAGCGCCGGCCTCTACGGCCGCGAAACCAATTCCTCGCTGGCCCAGTTGCTCGAGCAACTGGTGGCCGTCCCGAATATCGGACGCATCCGGCTCTCCAGCCTGCATCCAGCCGAACTGACCGACGAACTGCTCGCGGTCTGGGCCGCCTCGCCCAATATCATGCCGCACCTGCATCTCTCCCTGCAGTCCGGCTCCGATGCCGTTCTGCATACCATGCGCCGCGGTTATACCTCTGAGGAGTATTATGATGCCGTGGTGCGCGCCCGCGCCGCGCTCGATAACCCGGCCTTCACCACCGACGTCATTGTCGGCTTTCCCGGAGAAACCGACACCTACTTCGAGGAGTCCTACGAATTCTGCCGCAAGGTCGGGTTCTCCCAGATGCACATCTTCACCTACTCGCCCCGCCCCAAAACCATCGCGGCCAGAATGCCGCGCCAGGTCAACGGCAACCTCGCCACCGAACGCAGCGAGCGGCTTCATGCCTTGGGTGAAATGCTTGCGGCCGACTTCCACCGCCAGTTTATCGGACAACGACTCGAGGTGCTCGTGGAGCAGGATAGGAACGGAACATCCAGCGGCTATTCGGAACACTACATCCCCGTGGAATTCCCATCGGACGTCTCCCTGCGCAAGCAAGTGGTTGCGGTTGATGTCACGGAAGCGACGGCGCAGGGTGTCAAAGCCGTAAAGTGACCCGCCGTTGACAGCACGCGCCCAAGCACTCCATAACTATTAAAATAGTCTTTAAACCCTACCCCCCCGCTCCTATATTCCGCAACAGCATGAGTGAACATAATATCAATTTGGACGAGGAAATCCGGATCTGGCAGGACAAGCTGTTTTCGCGTTCCATTCGCCGTCGCCGCAAACTGGACCGGTTGTCCGAGCTGATAGGGAAAACCCCCAACCTGTGCTGCCTCGAAATCAGCGCTGGCGACGGAACCATCAGCACCAGCCTTCGTTCGTTGGGCGGAAGCTGGAAAACCGCCGTCATCAACAAAACCGCGGCCGATTCGCTCTCGTTCGCGTCCAAGGAAAACTCAACGCTCATCGACAATGGGAAACTGCCCTTCGAGGATGGGGCCTTCGATCGCGTCGTGATCATCGACGCGCTCAAGGGCATACACGACGACTACGAATTCATCCATGAATGCCACCGCGTGCTCAAGAACGATGGCTGGGTCATCATCAGCGAAAGCCGCCGGACACCGGCCAGTATCGTCGCCCTTTTGCAACGCATCTTCAACATCTCGCCCCTGGCCAAGGGCCAGCGGCGCAACGGATACAAGGTTGGCGAGCTGTTTAACATTCTCAAGGACGGCTTCGACGTCCCCGAGACCATCACCTACTCCAACGGTCTGCTTGAATCCGCCGCCACCATCGGTGAGTATGTGCAGACCCGCCTCCTGCAGGACTACTACTGGCTGGTCAAAAAGAAAACCGAAAAGGACCTGCTCTACCGCTACCGCCGCCTCCACGGATTGGCCGGAACCGCCTATCCCCTGCTCTGGATCCTCGCCCAGTTCGAATTCCTGCCGGGCCACCAGCTATTGGTTAAAAGCCGCCGCCGCCACTGGCGTCCGCGCCTCCAACCCAAGCTCATCGACGGACGCTCCATCGCCGAAGCGGCCATCAACACCAAAATAGGAACCGCCGCCCCTTTCTAGTTTCTTAGCAACACAAAGACACCAAGGACTCCAAGAAATGCAATCCGGCAAATACCAGAAACCTTCGTGCTCTTCGTGTCTTGGTGTTTAATGAGATGATTAGTTCCGCATATAAAAAACTCGAACTGGCCATCGGCTACCGCTTCAAGAAGAAGGGCCTGCTGGAGCTGGCGCTCACCCACCCCTCCTACCGCTACGAAAATGCCGAGGCCGACGACGACAACCAACGGCTCGAATACCTAGGCGATGCCGTCCTCAGCCTCATTGCCGCAGAACACCTCTTCAAGACCCAGCCCGACGCCCGCGAGGGCGACATGTCCAAGCTCCGCAGCCGCCTTACCCAGGACCGCACCCTCGCCCGTATCGGCGCAAACATCGGCATCAGCGACTACCTGCGCCTCGGCCGCGGCGAGGAAAAGAATGGCGGGGCCAAGCGAGCCTCCAATCTGGCCGACGCCGTCGAAGCCATCATTGGCGCCGCGTGGATCGATGGCAGTGCCCGCGCCGCCAACAAGATCTTCAAACAGGTCTTCCTGCCCGAGCTCGACGAGCTTCAGTCCGCTCCGGCCAAAAGCAACCCCAAGGGCGCGCTGCAGGAATTTGCCCAAAGCCATGGCTACGGCATTCCGGAATACGACACCATCGAGATCAAAGGACCGGAACACGACCGCATCTTCACCGTCGAAGTCAAGGTCCGCGACCAATCATGGAAAGCCGCCGCCGGTAGCAAGCGCGAAGCCGAACGCCAAGCCGCCAAGCTGGCCCTCGCCGCCCTTGTCGAGCCATAGTTTGGCGGCGGCACGTTCTGCACCGCTCCACTAGGTTCCTATAGAAGCCTCCGCTACAGCTGGTGAATTAAACTGAAATACCCGTAAGCGCATGAATCTAACGGTTGCTGTCGCACAAGGAACTTATGTAGGTTGCCATTGGGTATTCATAACAGACCGGTGCCGATCGTGGATACCGCACAAGGCATGGTTCACCAGGAGGTAAAAAATGCCGCGAGATCGTTTTGAAAAGATGGCGAAGCTGCCATCGCCCATAAAAAACCTGTTCTTTCCGCCTCAAATTGGGCGGCTGGAATATGTGGCCAGAAACCTGGCCTATACGGTCTTGGTGTTTGTTCCCCTGGGCATGGTCGGAGAAAGATCCGCTCAGTCCGGCAACCTCGCCTTCATCACTTCCTATTTGCTGCTCACCTTGGTGGCCTTTGTGTTCGGCTTCCCGGTCATCATTCTCCCGCGGATGCGGGACCTTCAATGGCCCGCATTCCTGGCGGTATTGGCGATCATTCCCGGCGCCAATCTTGTCTTTGGCTTGGCACTCGCATTCACCCCCGGAAAATGATGCGACACCGAACCTGAAACCGGTGGGTAGAGCGGCGTTAAACTCGTCGTGGTCGTCTGGATCCTGTTCTCGCTCAAACTCTGGCTGCTTTTTGCCATACATTCTGTTATCGAGGATTAGTCCGGAGAATGGAATGAATTTGAGTCGGGGTCACACCATGAAAAGACCGAATGTGCATGCCTGGACGATCGTCCATTTCATACTAGGAACGGCACCCTTTCTTTTGCTGTGCCTTTAGGCGGTGAAGGACGGATGGTATCCCAGTGAAAAGGTGTTGGCCAAACATCCGGATCCCGCAGATGCGTTCTACGCCTTCAACCAATCGTTGGCGTTCGTTTGCGGCATACTGTCCTTGCTGGCCATCCTGATTCCAACCGGACTGCTGTTGCTCGGACCGCCCCGGCCCTGGATGTGGACGCCATGCTGGTGGTCATTGCTTTGACCATCCTCTACGATCCGCTGATCGGCATTCTGGTTCTCATCTTCTGGCTGAAGGAGTCCAATAAGGCCTACTACGCCCATGCCTGATCCGCTGCCGGGAGGGGCATAAAAAAAGGTTTCCCGGCCCATGGACGAATCCATGCACCGGAAAACCCGGGGGAGGAAGAAAATATTGGGTTTAGAGGATGCCCTGTAAGGCTTCCACGGCCTTGGCAATTGCATCCTTCGCTTCGACGGCATCCTTGGCGCTTTTGATGATTTTCTCGTAATCAGAGATAGGCATCTGAACCGCTACGGCATTACCATTCCCATCGTAGAATATCTGTACATTATCCTTTTCCATGACTTACTCCTTCGGTTCTTCCGTTTTTTTCTATTTTTTATTATTTCAGTTTATTCAGCAAATCCAGATGTCCGTTCAGCCAGTCGGATGATTTGGCGGAATTGGCTTCCGGTTTCTTTTCCTCGGCCGGTTGGGGTTCGGGCTTCGGTTTCTCCTCCGCCTGAACGGCGATGGGTTCCTCGGCTTCATCCAAATCGATGGCTACCGCGGGCGCAGGTTCCTCGACCATGGCGCTGCCTGCGGCGTCTTCGGCGCCGGAGGCATAGAGGCTGGAATCAAGGCCCGACATGGAGAAGGGTTCTTCTTCGATCTCGGCGGCAAACTCCGACTGCGGAAGGACAAAATCGTCGTCCTTGTCGATTTCGAGCGGGAAGAATTCCTCCTCCTTCTGTGCGGAGGCGGCCGGCGCAACAGCTTCGCGCACCATGGGTGCGGGCTCCGCGACCGGTTTCGCGGGCTCTTCGGCCACGGCAGCGGTCAACACCTCTTCCTCGGTATCCACCACATGGTCGGGCACCTGGATCTTGAGCATGTTGGAATCGTCTTTCTCCACCGCCACGGCGGTATCGGCCACGTTGTGGGCACGGGCCGGTTCCTGCACCGGATTATGCCCGATACCGAAGCGGATCAGGATGGACCACACCAGGCCCACGATGACACCGGCCAAGACGAACGGGAAAACCACCGCATTGAGAATGACATTACCGCCGGCGCTGGAGATGCCGCTGTTCAGCGCGGCATCGAACACCAACAGGGCGCCGATGATGAAAATGAAAGGCACCTGGGCCTTGTTGTAGAACGCAAGGCGCACCTTGGTCGTTGCATTGCCAACCGCCAGAGCCCCGAAGGCGCCGTAGGTTGCCCCGGCCGTGGTGACCTCTGCCACGCTGATTCCGCCCATGCCTTCTACGCCTTTGAAAGCCAGAAAACCGCCGGCCACGTAGGAGATCGCCACCACCATCGGCTGCAATCCCAGCAGGGTTACGGCCCACAGGATGGAGGCCATGTTCAACGCGACGAATCCGCCCCAAAGCATCTTGTTCGCGACGGGTTCAATGATCCCCTTTTGCGTCGCCATCCACACGCCCAGGTTGGCGAGCAGCAGGATGACGGCCGCAATGGTGACCATTGCCATATTCTTATGTTTGTTGTCTGTATGCATTTTTTTCTCTCCCTTCCTAGCTCGTCGGCAAACCAACCTCCCTAAAGGCCTTGGTCAAAACGCTGAGCATGGTTTTATTCAAATTGCACACCAAAATGCTGACGAGGTTGCGGCGCGAGGCCAGCAAACGGGACCCTTCGCAAATGTTGAGCGAGGCCAACTCGTCCGTGTAGCGCGGGTCGACCGCAAAGCGCAGTTCGTTCTCGTAGATGTCCACGAATGCAAACTCTTCCCATTCGTCATAGTTCCAAAGGCTGCAAACTCCGTCCTTCATCGTCACGCGCACCGTGCCGCCGCACGCTTCGTTGAGGCAGGTGTAGAACTGCTTGAATACATTGAAAAGGCGGCCGGAGGCATCGTATGAATTAAAGTGTTCGGCGATCTCCTTCTTGATCGGGGGAATATCGACCGTGGACGCCGTGCGGGCGGCCGTTTCCTGCTGTACCTTGGGTTCAGGCTGGGCCGGCTTCGGCGTATCGGGCTCGAACTCGATGGAAACCTTTTCCGCCTGGACCTGAGGTTCAGCCACCGGTTCGGGTTTCTTGGTTTCAGGCTGTTTCACTTCGACCTTCGGTTCAGCGACCGGTTGCACCTTCGCGGGTCCGGCACCGGTAAGTTGTTTTTGCAACAGGGCCAGCACTTCGTTCTTCACTTGCACGACGCGCTTCGCCTCTTCCAGCTTTTCCATCAGCTGGGCATATTCCTTATACGGAATCTGTAGTTTTCCGTTATCCTTCGATATTAAACATTGAGCCATCGCATTCATTGTTCCCTAACCTTCTTGTTACGATTCAATAGCACGGAAACCATTTGAGCATCATTCGTGCCATACTTTTGTTTTGGAGAAAAAAGATTTTGATATTCAGGGGTGCGAGTACGTGTTTAGCTCGACAGGACAAGGCGATCGACACGCAACGACTCCCGCATTTTCCGTTTACCCCCTGCCCTCCCCCGCATCCGGTCAACCGTCTTCATGAACCGCCCACCTTCGCTTCCCTATATTTAAGAATGGACCAGACACACCGCCGCGCAGGGTCGATTGACCACGTTCCGCATTTGCGGGGAAAAACCATTTTCCTCCACCAATCTTCAGCTACCCGCATACATAGGCACGGTTAATGCTAACCACAACAGGTCACTAAAAAAGAACGAGGTGAGGACATGAACAAGTCTAACTATGGAACAAGCATACTGATTGCCTTGCTGTTGGGAGCAGCCGGACAATCGGTTTACGGGCAAACCGTGAACCAATGGCGCAGTACGACGACCGATGCGGACTGGAACGAAGGATTCCGCTGGAAGCTGAAGCATCCACCGGCCGAAGGCGAAGCTGCGCATTTTCGGTCGGACAACACCGTTATTTCGGTCAACAGCACCGTTCAGCTCAACAACGGCATCTACCTCTACGGGCAGGAGTTGTTGCTCAAGGGCAACGGAAACATCAACCTCTGGAGCATGGTGCCCCACGAACGCACCGTCAACATACCGGCCTCCACCACGGGATATGCCAATCTGACGGTGGCCGACAACCTTTCGCTGAACGGACGCATTTCGCTTTCGGCCAAGGGTTTCGGCACCTCCGCCAGCAAAGGCTCCCTGACCCTGAAGGACCGCGCCACGGTGACCGGCGGCCTGGCCATTGGCAACAAGGGTGTCGGAACCGGTCAGGTATTCGTGCGCGACAACGCCACATTCCGCATCACCAGCCTCGAACTGAATACCAAGTCCGAGCAGGGCGGCATGGCGGAAATCCACATCCTGGGCGGCACCGTCCGCATCGAAACGGAGGAGGATGTCTTCGCCACGCTCATGGCGGACCCCAGTCGCCGTATCATTATCGGCGACACCGGAACCCTGCGCATTGAATCGAACCTGCCGATTGCCGAGAAAAAGGCCATGATTAAGAAACTGATCGCCAGCAACCATTTGGTTGCCGCCCCCGGCAGCCGCCTGAGCTCCCCCATCCTTCAGGATGAGATGTTGATCGCACGGGCGGAAGATGCGAGCTTCAGCCCCAACGCCGACAACCGCCAGCAGTTGATGGCCCAAATCGACAACATTTCGGAAAAGCGCGAAGCACCTGTTGCGACCAGCTCCGACTTGGGTTCGCTCGTGAAATCATTGGAAAGCGAAGCCGAGAAACAAGCCGAAACAATGGCCGCAGCCAAGCCGGCCGAGGAGCAGGAAGCCGAAACCAAAACCAGCATGGCTGGATACATCGTATTCTTCGGCACCTTTCTGCTGGCCTTGCGGCGTCCGGCGGCCAACTAAACGGCCTTCGATGTCTGTCGGAAACGGCGCAATCCCTCGTGGGTTGTGCCGTTTCTTTTTGGAAAAGAAAGCCCACCCCATCCATTGGCATGTAACGTGCTTTTCATCAATAGACCTGAATTGGAGAGGACCTGATGAAGACACGTCAAATTGCAGAAAACCTGTTGAAGCCAATTTCCCGGCGCATTGCGTTGGCCGCCGTGGTTATCGAACCGGCAACGCAGCATCCCACCATCCAGATGAGTATCCCGGTTTACCTGCTCCTGGCCCTGCTGCTACTGGTATCGATCGTCCTCTTTTTGATTTTCCAGCGACGGTTCAGCAAGACCAACCGCGAACTGAAGGACCTGACTTCCGAGCTGGCATCTACGCGCACACGCCTGTCGGACACCGCCAAGGAACTCGAAATTACGCAGAAGGATCTTAAGGCCATGGCCAACCGCTACCAAGGTATCCTGTTCGACGCGGAGGTCGGTATGTTCCAGATCGATACTGAAGGCAAGTGCACCTATGTGAACAGTGCGTTGCAGGACATGTCCGGCCTGTACCAGAAGAAGGCCATGCAGGAAGGCCTGGCCAGCGCCGTGCACCCCGAAGACCGCCCCGCTTTCGAGGAAGCATGGAAGGCCTTTGTCGAAAAGGACGAACCCTTCATCCGCAACTTCCGGTTCCAGTACAAGCGCGGCCGCGAAGTCCACGAGTTCCATGCGTACTGCCGCGCCAACAAGGTCCTGAACGCGAAGAAGGAAGTCGAAAGCTACATTGGCTGGGTTACGGACGTCTCGGACTTCCATCGGCTGCAGCTGCGCGAACAGACGAACACCGCCCGCTACAACCATTTTGTGAACGAAGCCATTGAAGGCTTTTTCCGCCTCATGCCGGAAAAGCCAATTTCCCTTGCCGGCACGCCGGACCGGATCGCAGGCAACATCATGGAACAGATGGTCCTGACCGAATGCAACGATACGTTTGCAGCCCTGTATGGCTCCGCGACGTCCGATCTTGGCGGCAAGACGATTGGCGAGCTGCACGGGGGCTGCGGCCCGTTCCGGAACAAGGAGGATGTTGCCCGGTTCGTGGAAGACGGTTGCAAGTTCATCAACGTGGAATCGGTCAAGCAGGATCCGGGCGGCAGCCGCCTGAACCTGGTCAACGATGTGATCGGCATTATCGAAGACAACCAGTTGGTCGGCATATGGGGTGCCCAGCGCAATATCAGCCAGCAGAAGCGTGAAAAGGCGGAACTGGGCAACCAGGTCCGTTTCATGCATCGCATTCTCAACACCCTCCCCGCCGATGTCCACGTGAAGGACACCCGCTGCCGCTACCTGTATGCCAGCAAGAAAATGGCGGACCGGACCGGTATTGCGCAGGAGGAATGGATCGGCAAGACCATCAACGAAGTGATTCCGGGAACCAAGCGCGAACACGACCAGTTGGCCGTGGAAGCCATGAAGTCCAAGAAACTCATGCGGGCGGAACGCCCCTACGATGTACGCGGAAAAGCCGGCTGGATGGAAACCCTGCAAATTCCGCTGGTCTCCGACGAAGGTTTGGTAGAAGGCGTGATCGGCCTGTCGCTGGATGTTACGGACCGCAAGAACGTGGAACAGATCGCCCGCCAGAAGCAGGCGGAACTCGAAAGCCAGCTGCAGCAGGTGCGCAGCGACCTGTCGCAGTCGCGCAATGAATATGGGAAAACCGCCACCGCCCTCTCCGAAGCCCTTCAGAAACTCAAGGTGGCCGAGGCCGAAAAGACCAATCGCGAACACGAATACAACGAAAAGCTTGCCGAACGCAAACGGGTGGAAGAAACCCTGCGCCGGAGCGAGGAAGCCCTTCAGTCGCGCCAGCGCCAGCTGGAGGAAAAGCTGTCCAAGCGCCTGCACGAGCTGGAATCTGAAACCGACAAACGCAAGAAGTGGGAAGAACTGCTCGCCATTAGGGAAGAGGAGCTCCACAAGCTCGAAACACTGGCCAAGGAACTTGAACAGCAACTGGCCGAAACCGAGGATTTCCTGCAGAGCACTCAGGAACAGCTCATCCGCATAACGGAACAGCATTCCGCCGAAATGGAAAAGGAAACCGCCGCGCACAAGGCGGTCATTGCCGAACTGGCCGAAGCCCGTACGGAGCTGGAAGGCATCGAAGCCCATTGGAAGAAGGAAATCGGCACCCACCAGGCCGAACAGCAGAAAAAGCTGGAAGAGGAGCGCAAGGTACGCGCCACCGCCGAGAAACAGCTGTCCAAGATCGAAGGCCTGCTGCATCAGGCGCAGACGGAAATGAAGGAACAGGCCGAGCGCCATTCTCGCGAATTGGAAGACGAGGTGGCCGAGCGCAAGGTGGCCGCGGAAAAATTGATCCAGAGCATGGAGGAACTCGACGAGTTGCGGCAGCAGTTCAATGTCCGCATCGACGAGGAAACCCGCACTATCAAGCAGGAGCTGGCCCAGAAGCAAATCCGAGAAAAAGCCCTCCGGCAGCACGAAAAGGACTTGGAGGAACGGATCAAGGAACTCGAAGGTACGCTGCAGATGAAGGCGAAGGAGTTCGCCGAACAGATCCAGGCCCGCGAAGGCGCCGAAGTGCAGAAGAAGCAGATTGAGCAGCGCCTGGAACAGTTGACGAAACGCCAACGGGAACTGGTGGATCGCGAAACCCAGAAGCTCCAACTGCATATTGCCGAAATACGCCTGGAAGAAGTCAAGCTCCGCAAGGAGGCCGGCGACCTGCAGCGCGATAAGGAAACCCTCGAGGAGCAGCTGCATCAGCGAAGCCACGAACTCGAAAAGGCCACGCAGCACCAGATGGGCACCGAAGCCATGCTGAGCGAAACCAAGGCCCAGCTGAAGAAGCTCTCCGACAATCAGGAGCAGTTGATTGCCGCCGAGACCGAAGCCCTCCGCCAGCAGTTGCTGGAAGTCAAGCAACACGGCGAAGAGCTCCAGAAACAACTCACGCAGCTTCAGCACTCGAAGCAGGAACTGGAATCGATGTTGTCCACCCGCAACGCCGAGCTCGAAAAAGCCGGCAAGGAATACAAGGCGGCCAAGACCTCCCTATCCGAAACCGAGTCCAAGCTGCACCATCTCTCGGAAAACCAGTCCAACATGCTCAAGGCCGAGACCGCGGAATTGCAGAAACAGCTCGCCACGATGCAGGCCTCCGGAGAAAAGCTCAAGCAACAGCTCGAAGCGCTGAAGGGCGAAAAGCAAGGCGTTGAAAAGGAACTCGATGGCCGCACGCAGGATCTTGCCCGGGCGGCTCGGGAATACCGCAAGGTGGTCGATGCCTACAAGGGCTCGCAAGCCAAACTTAAAGAGCTGTCCGAATCGCACGAAGCCCACCTCGCCCAAAAGACGAAGGAACTGAAGGACGAAATGGCGCAACTCAAGCAGAACGAAACCAATCTGCTCAAGAAGGGCGAGAAGCTCGAAGCCTACCTGGACGAACAGAAACAGCGCATCGCCGAACTCAACGGAAAGCTGGAAGCGGAAACCGCGAAACGCGCACAGGCCGACCAGGAGCTTCAGGGACTGAAAACGGCCATCGCAAACGACCGCGAAAACGCCGAGGCCCTGCTGAGCGAGAAAACCAAGGCCCTGCACACCCGAATCGAGGAGCTCGACACGGCCGAAGCAACGCTCAAAAAGGAACTCGAGCAGGCCAACCAGACCATCACGAAACGGGATGAGGCGATGGTGAACATGAAGACCGAACGCGAACAGACCGAAGCCCGCATCCAGGAAATCGAGGAGCGCTTGGCCGGCATTCGCGAGGAGCACCAGGCCGAACTGCAGAAAACCATGGCCGAGGTCAAGGAAATCAGCCGGTTGAACTCCGACCTGGTCGACGAACTCAACGAAACCCTGCAGGCCACGCTCAACCCGGTGCTCAAGACAACCATTCTCATGGAAAAGGCTGACAACCTTTCCCAGGATCAGAAGCAGGAAATGGTCAAGGCCAATCTGAGCTGCCGCAAGCTGATCGACAACATGAACTACCGGTGCGAACTCACCCACCTGACCGACGGATCGGACAAGATGGAAGTGGCCCAGTGCGACCTGCACGGACTCATGACCGATATCGACCGCCAGTTCAGTCATCGCGCGGAAACAAAGAAACTGTTCTTCGCGGTCAGCTTCGCTCAGTACCAGGCCGCCAACAACGTACCCAAGTATGTGGAGACCGACGAACTCAAGATCCGCAAGACCCTATCCATCCTGCTCGGCTACGCCATCGAAAAAACCGAGAAGGGACGCCTAGGGCTACATGCCACCCGCAAATCCTGCTCCGACAACACAACCAACATCGCATTCGAACTGGCATACACCGGCAAGGAGTCTAGCGACGAGTTGATGAATGCCATCTTTGGCAAGGATCAGGGCTCCGGTGCAACGGTGGATGTGAAATACGGATTAACACTCGCGCGCCGCTACATCGGCAAGCTGGACGGCGAGTTTGCGCTCGAATACCGATCCGGAGGACTGACCGTACTGACGATCCAGTTCCCATTCCGGAAGGTGTCCTCGGATGCGTCGACCTCCTCGGACGACGAAAAGCGGGCCGGTGCGGCATAGTCGGATCCACCCAATCTTGACACGACCATCATGCCCTCCTACCGTGGAGGGCATGAAAACTGCCATTCTATCCGTAACCCTCCTCACCCTGCTGACAACCCTTCCCGTTGCCGCCCAACCGGCTCCTGAAGTCTGGGCCTACCTGATGAAGGGCGAGGAAAAATACTATCCGGCCGTATCGCCCATCACCGATGTCGCCTGTTTTAGCGCTGCCGTGGACGAAGACGGCCATCTGGGCGGCGGCCATATGGTCCCCCCCGACCTGCCGGCCAATCCGGCGCGTTTCCATCTGGTGGTTACAATCCCCTGGAACCCGACGCTGGCGCATATGTACCTCAATCCCGAACTACCCTTCCGGGACCGCATCATCGCGGACATCATCGAGCGGGCCAAGCCGTTCGACGGCGTCCAAATCGACTTTGAAGGGGTTCGAAGCGATGATGCCATCAACTATCTCAACTTCCTGTCCGCCGTTAAAAAGGCGTTGCCGAAGGATAAGATATTCAGCGTCGCCGTCATGGCCCGCTGGGCCGAGCACAAGCAAACGAATCCCGCCGATGCCTTTGACTATCCGTTCATCAACCGGATCGCCGACCGCGTGGTGGTCATGGCCTACGACGAGCATCACCGCTCGGGCGAAGCCGGCCCGATCGCCTCGTTGCCGTGGTGCCGGAAAATCTATGATTACGCGCTCGAAACCATCGATCCCGATAAGCTGGTCATGGGGATTCCGCTGTATGGCCGCAGCTGGCAGCGCGAAAACCTATCGCGGGCCTACCGCAACCCCGAGGTCTGGACCGATTTGCGCGAAACGCAGGCGGAACTCCAATCCGACGCCAACAACGGCGGAACCTATTCCTACACCACCAGCGTCACCGTCGATGTCTACTTTGAGACCCTACCCTCGCTCGACGCCAAGATGCGGCTCTACCGATCAAATCCGATTCGCGGAATCGCCTTCTGGCGCGTGGGCCAGGAACCACTCGATTTCTGGAAGCGCATCACAAAATAACTACACAATTGCCCGTTTTTTTGTATAGTTGCCACCTATCAAGGAGGTGCTATATGAAAATGGAAGACATGATCCGCGTCATCGCCGGTTCGCTTGTCCTGATCTCGCTGGCGCTCGCCCAATGGGTTAATCCGAACTGGATTTGGTTCACCGTATTCGTCGGTGCCAACCTGCTCCAATCCGGCATCACCAAATGGTGCCTGATGGAAAAGATCCTCGCCAAATTCGGCGTGGAAAAGTGACGATTGAAGCGTAAGTCGCGATCACAAAAAAATCCGGTGTCGGGGCCTCCCAACACCGGATCGTCACGTTTCGCGCCTCACGCCTCACGCATTGATTTCCGCTTGAAGCTCCGCATCGGCCTTGAGCACTTCGGCGGCCATGTTTTTCTTGTAGGCGGTCAGCTTACGCTTCAGCGTTGCATCGGATAGTGCCAGGACCTGCACGGCCAGGATCGCGGCATTGATCGCGCCGGCTTTGCCGATCGCCACCGTCGCCACCGGAACTCCCTTGGGCATCTGCACGGTCGACAACAGAGAGTCCATGCCATCCAACGCCCACCCTTTCACCGGAATGCCAATGACCGGAAGCGTAGTGTGTCCGGCCAGAACACCGCACAAATGCGCAGCGCCGCCGGCGGCTCCAATGATTACCTTATATCCGTTTTTCGACGCATTTTCGGCAAATGCGGTGGCTTCATGCGGAGTACGGTGCGCCGACATGATCTTGACGGTCGATTCGACACCAAACTCTTTCAACGTGTTGTAGGTGAACTCAAGTACAGGCCAGTCGGACTTGCTACCCATCACGATTGCGACGGTCGGTTTTTTCTTTGCTGCCATGATGTATTACCTCTCTTCGTTATTTAAATCCAACCCCATGCGCTTCAGCTCACGGTGCGCAATGTCGTTGCGGTAGAAGGCGCCTTCGAAGCTGATGGTTTCCACGGCAATGTAGGCCTTGGAAAGCGCGTCCGGCAGATCCGCACCCAGCGAGGTGATGCCCAGTACGCGCCCACCCGCGGTGACCACCTTGCCGTCTTTCAGGGCCGTACCGGCGTGGAAGACCACCGTATCGGAAACCGCGTTGGCCTTGCCCAGATTTTCAATTTCATCGCCCTTGGCATAGTCGCCCGGATATCCGCCGGCCACCATGACGACGCAAACGCTGTGCTCGTTTTTCCAGCGGACCATCTCTTCCGACAGGTTGCCGTCGATTACACCGTTGATGGCAGGCAACATGTCGCCGTCCCAGCGCGCCAGCACGGCCTGTGTTTCCGGATCACCGAAGCGGCAATTAAACTCGACCACACTCGGTTGGTCGTTTTCGATCATCAATCCTGCATACAGCACACCCTTGTAGGTGATGCCCCGCTTTTTCAGCTCGGCCAACGTACGGTCGTAGATTTCGGTTTTCACCTTTTCCCAGACCGTTTCATTCACGATTGATGCCGGGGAATATGCGCCCATACCGCCGGTATTGGGCCCCTGGTCCTTTTCAAAAATGCGCTTATGGTCCTGGGAGGATGCGAGCATCACCACATGTTCGCCGTCAATGAGCGCCAGTATGGAGGCTTCCTCACCCACCAGGAAATCCTCGATCACCACGCGGCTTCCGGCGTCGCCGAAGGCGTTGCCCTCCAGCGCATCGCGGATGGCCGCTTCGGCCTGTTCCACGGTTTCAGCCACGGTAACGCCCTTGCCGGCGGCCAAGCCATCAGCCTTGATCACGATCGGTGCGCCGCGCTCACGGACATAGGCGCAGGCCGGTTCGGGGTCGGTAAAGGTTTCGTAGGCCGAGGTCGGCACACCGCCCGCCTTCATGATTTCCTTGGCAAATTGTTTGCTGCCTTCGAGTTCGGCGGCGGCCTTGCAGGGGCCGAACACGCGAATGCCTTCGGCTTCAAGCACATCGGTCAATCCTGCACACAACGGGGCTTCGGGGCCAATCACGACGAGGTCGGGCTGGTTTTCCGCGCACCAGCCCTTGATCCCCTCCAGATCGGTTGCGCCGTAGGACAGGTTGGTTCCCAGTTCAGCCGTGCCCGCATTGCCCGGCGTACAGTAAATTTCCGGCTTTGCGCTGTCGTTTGCCAGCTTCCATGCCAGCGTGTGTTCTCGGCCTCCGTTGCCTACCACCAAAATCTTCATTCACATGCTCCTCGTTAAATCCGTAAATCTCCGCGGAACATACCCAACCCGCGTAGGCCATGCAAGACGCTCCGACCGGAAAGCCGCCAGTTCACTCGGCGTCCGCTGCGTGGCGGCTGGATTGCCGGTTCCAGTAGCGGGCAAGGCAGGATGCCGTGATGACGCACCACGTGGCAAAAACGGCGGGTATAATGGCGGTTTCGGGCGTAAATTGGTTCAGGGCCAGCACGGCCCCGAGCCCCGCGTTTTGCATGCCGACCTCCACCGCTAGGGTTCTCTTGCGCCGGCGATCAAACCGGAACAAGGTGCCGGCGGCATAGCCGCCGCCGTAGCCGACCAGGTTGTGGATGAAGACCGCCGCGAATACGATCAGCGACAAGGTAGCAATGGTTTGCTGGTTCACGGCCACAACCGTGCCGCAGATGATCGCGATGCAGACGGTCGACAAGGCGGGAAACAGATCGTGGATCCGCTCAATCTGCGTCTTGAAGAAATGCTTCAACAGGAATCCGACCAGCAAGGGGGCAATAACCATCTTGATGATGCTTAGGAACATGGTCCAGAAATCGATCTCAATGAGGGTGTGCATGTACGCATAGGTCAGGGCCGGCGTCAGGATGGGCGCCAATAGCGTGGCCGTGGACGTGAGGGCAATGGAATACGCGACATCGGTTTTAGCCAGATAGGCAATCACATTGCTGGCCATGGCACCGGGTACAGCACCGACAAGCACCATGCCCAGCAGCAGGTCCGGAGGCAGATGGAGCACTTTGCCAATGATGAAGCCGCAGCCGGGCATGATCAGGAACTGGGCAAGGATGCCCAAAAAGACAACAAGCGGTTGCTTGAGCAAGGGCCGGAAGTCGTTCAGATTCATGGCGCACCCGACCCCAAGCATCGTCCCTATGAACATCCATTCCAACCACGGCTTCAGCACCGTCAACACAGGCGGATGCATAAAGCCGGCCACTCCGGCCAGCAATACCCATAGCGGCATCAGGTTGGAAAACCTTTTCAGCACATATTCACCTTTAAATCCATCGCCAACTCCGTATCCTCCGGAAGCCTAGGAAATTATCAGATGAAAACCGACCTCTTCAATTATGATCTGCCTCCGGAACTGATTGCCCAGCATCCGCCTGAGCGGCGCGAGCTGGCGCGCATGATGGTGCTTCACCGCGACAACGGCAAGATCGAGCATAAGGTTATCACCGACATCGTCGATTATCTCCGCGCCCCCGATGTGCTCGTACTCAATAACACCAAGGTCATTCCCGCCCGCGTCTTCGGCCAAAAAACGGCTTCCGGCGGAAAGGTCGAACTGCTCCTGCTGGAAGAGGCCTCGCCCGGCGAATGGAAGGTCCTGATGAAAACTTCGCGCCGGCCAAAGGTCGGCGATGAACTGACATTTTGCTCCGGAAAAGCCAGCGCCACCATGCTCTACGACGGCGAGCAGGGCGAAGCGGTATTGAGGATCGTATCCGATCGACCGCTAATGGAGGTGCTGGATGAAGAAGGCGTCCCTCCCCTGCCCCCGTACATTGCCCGCAAGGAACAGACCCGCGAGCAGATCGAAACCGACAAGCAACGCTACCAGACCGTCTATGCGTCCGAGCCCGGCGCAGCCGCCGCCCCTACCGCCGGACTGCACTTTACGCCGGAACTGCTGGGTAAACTGGCAATCAACGGAATCAACTCGACCGAGCTGACCCTACACGTCGGGCTTGGTACGTTCCGTCCGGTATCCGCGGAGTTGATCACCGACCACGAAATGCATCATGAGCGCTATGCCATATCGGCCGAAGCCGCCGAAACGATCAACACCGCAAAACAGGCCGGCGGCCGCGTCGTCGCGGTCGGCTCCACCTCCGTCCGCACCCTCGAATCCGTCGTGCCGGTCTGCGAAGCCGAAGGCTCGACCAACATCTTCATCTACCCGCCCTACGACTTCAAAAACGTCGACGCCATCCTGACCAACTTCCATCTACCCAAATCTACCCTGCTCATGATGATGTCCGCCTTTGCGGGCCGCGAGATGATGCTCGAAGCCTATGAAACCGCTGTCCGGGAAAAATATCGATTCTTCAGCTACGGCGACTGTATGCTTATTCTTTAAAACAGGGACTTGAAAGCACCCCTGTCCTTTCGTATGTGTAACGACCGTTTTTTCAACAACCGCCCCGTTGGGGGCTATCTAACAGGAGATTATTGATATGGCTAAAAAGACGATGAAGTTTAAGACCGAGTTGGAGCAACTGCTGCATCTGATCACCCATTCGCTTTATTCCCACCGCGAGGTGTTCCTGCGGGAGCTGATTTCCAATGCCTGCGACGCCATCGACAAGGTGCGCTTCGAAGGTCTTAACAATGAGGAGATCCTGGAAGGCCACTCCGACTGGAAGATTACCATCAAGGCTGACGCGGATGCCAAAACACTGACCATTTCGGATAACGGCATCGGCATGTCGAAGGAGCAGGTCATCGAAAACCTCGGAACCATCGCCCATTCCGGCACCAAAGCCTTTCTAGCCAAGGCCAAGGAAGCCGATCTCGCGAACAATCCGGAGCTGATCGGTCAGTTCGGCGTTGGCTTCTACGCCTCCTTCATGGTGGCCGACGATGTTACCGTGGTTACCAAAGCCCATGGCGAAGATGCCGTTAAATGGGAATCCAAAGGAACCGGAAGCTTTACCCTCTCCGACGCCGACAAGGAAAGTCGCGGCACGGATATCACCCTCCACCTCAAAGAAGATGCGGCGGAATACCTCGAAGAGTGGACCATACGCTCCACGGTAAAGAAGTTCTCCGACTTCCTCGAACATCCGGTTGTTCTACTCAAAAAGGAGAAGAACGAAGAAACGGAAATCGAAGAAGAGAAGGAAGAGCAGATCAATACCCAGAAGGCGATCTGGTTGCGGCCCAAGAACGAAATCACAGACGAGGAATACGGCGAGTTCTATAAGCACATCTCGCACGACATGAACAACCCCGCCGAAACCATTCACTACAACGCCGAAGGTGCGATCGAGTTCAAGGCCCTGCTCTTCATCCCCGAAGCCAAGCCCTTCGACATGATGATGAACAACGATCCGAAGGCGCATCTCAACCTATACGTCCAGCGCGTCTTCATCTCCAACGAGTTCGACAACCTGCTGCCGGGCTACCTGCGCTTCGTCAAGGGTGTGGTCGACTCCTCCGACCTGCCGCTAAACGTTTCGCGCGAAATCCTGCAGGACAATCCCCTGCTCGAAAAGATCCGCAAGAACCTCGTCGGCCGCATCCTCAAGACGCTCGCCGCGATGAAAAAGAAGGACTACGACAAGTTCCTCAAGTTCCACGAACAGTTCAGCTCCATCCTCAAGGAAGACCTGCAGAGTGACTGGGAAAACAAGGAAAAGATCGCCGACC
>JBNLGU010000025.1:0-29486 GCA_050306215.1 Pontiella sp. | reverse complement strand
CTCCGAACTGGACGACCGCTCGGAAGAGGAAGTGCTCCAGCACTTGCGGGTCCTGAACCGGGAACACGGCAAAACCGTGCTGATGGTCCACCACGATCTCGACCGGGTCCATTTGCTGTCGGATTCCATGTGCCGCGTGCGCCACGGCAACGCGGAAATCGTTTCCACCCAGGGAACGGGAGGACGCAACGATGCATAACGCCATGCAATGCCTCTATTGCCAGTTTCCCGAAGCACTGACGGCGGGCCTGCTGGTTTCGGCCGTTTGCGCCCTGCTGGGGGTTTTCGTGATCCTCAAGCGCGCGGTATTCATCGGGATCACCCTCTCCGAGGTGGCCACCTTCGGCGTTGCGACCTCGTTCCTGCTTGGAGTTCCACCCTTTGCCGGGTCGCTCGTTTCTGTGTTGGCGGCGGTGTCGCTGCTGGCTATTCCATTCGAGAACCAACGGATTCCGCGCGATACGCTGATGGGGATTCTGTTTATTGCCGCCTCAGCCCTCGCGGTGCTGCTGGTTTCGAAAAGCGGGCCGGGCCTGATGGAGATCGAGGCGGTGCTGTATGGCGACCTGATTCTCGCCTCCCGCAAGGAGCTGTTTTTGCTGTTCGCCACACTGGCTCCGGCCCTGCTGGTTTTCCTGCTGGCGTTCCGCCCCATCCTCTATTCGTTTCTCGATCGCGAGGCGGCGAAGGTGCTTGGCATCCGGACCTGGGTTTGGGAATCGCTCTATTTTGTCATGCTGGGGCTGGTGATTTCGGCGACTTCGCAGATTGCGGGAGCGCTGCTGGTGTTCTGCTATCTCGTCGTCTGCCCGGCCACAGCGCTGGTACTGAGCAAGCGCATGACCATGGTGATGGTGGCCGCGCCGCTGTTCGCCATGGCTTCGACCTTCGCGGGCATGGTGGTTTCGTTCAACCACGATCTCCCCACCAACCAAACGATCTGCATCGTCGCATGCGCCCTATTCGTTTTCGGCGCGGTGCTGAAGCGCCTATGCTCATTCCTGGCCGGACTCAGGATTCGCTGAACCGGCCTTCGAGCGCGCGCTGGACGGCGGCCGGGACAAACTGGGACGTGTCGCCGCCAAGCGAGGCGACGGTGCGCACGTTGCTGGAACTGACATAGCTGTAGTCCTGCTTCGGCATGAGAAAGATGGTTTCGATTTCGGGCTTGAGCTTCCGGTTAGTCAACGCCATCTGGAATTCATACTCGAAATCGGAAAAGGCCCGCAGACCGCGGACAATGACGTGTACATCCTTGGACTTGGCGAAATCCACCAGCAAGCCATCGAAGCTATCGACCTCGATGCCTTCCAGATGGGAGGTGGATTGACGAATCAGGTCCAGCCGCTCCTCCAACGAAAACAGGGGGTTTTTGCTCGGGCTGCTGGCAACGGCGATGACAAGGCGCGGAAAGATGCGCGAAGCCCGCTCGATGACGTCAAGATGGCCCAGCGTAAGCGGATCAAAGGTTCCTGCGCAGATGGCGGCCTGGTTCATGATTCATCCTCTATCTTCAACTGCAACATGATAACGCGGGTTTTCCCGTAGGTTTTGTCGCGCAGCACCTTCCACCTGTCCGGCAACTCAAACCCGCCTTTGGAACGCAACTCGTACACCAGCGTTCCGGCACCTGTCAAAACCGAATGCTCGGCAATGCCATCGAGCGTCTGGCGCATGGCATCGGGCAGGTCGTACGGCGGATCGGCCAGAATCAGATCGTATGTGCCTGCGCGCGACAGCCACTTGAGGGCATCGGCCTTGACGCAGCTGGCCCGGCCCAGCCCGTCGCACGCCAGTGCTTCAATGTTTTGCTGCAGGTTGCGGAATACCGACGGATGCTGCTCCACAAAGGTGACCGACTCCGCCCCCCGGCTCAACGCCTCCAGCCCCAGCGCCCCGGACCCCGCAAACAGATCCAGCACGCGCAGGCCCTCGCACGATCCCCCCAACGACGAAAACACGGCTTCGCGCACCGACTCCATGGTCGGCCGCACCTCGCTCTTCGGCACGATCAACCGCCGGTTCCGTAATAGTCCACTCGTAATTCTCATGGCTCCACTCTAACGAAAACCCACTCCATTGAAACCGAAATGATTCAAACATTCCAAGCCCACTCATCACGGAAAACTGAACGATCGTGCAGTTTTCCGTGACATCTTCACATGATTTGCTAGATTCAATCGCCATGAAATGGATGCCTTTTCACCATCCCGACATTGTCCTTCCTGTAATTCGGCGCAAGGTAGGCGAGGAGCTGATCGAGCTCTTATCCGGAACCGCCGCTCTCGTTCTTTCCCGTGGAGCAAGCGAGCTTTATGGCCATTGCTACCCGAACGAGCGTGCCTTTAGAGCCTCCATCTCGCGGCTTGAAAAAAAGGGTTTACTGGTAAAACCATCGACTCGCGGGGCCATGCCCTCCCTGGAATTAACAACCAAAGGACACGCCGCGGTATCCGACTATTTCCGTCCGCAGAAATTCTGGTCAAAAAAGTGGAACAAATGGTGGTATGTGCTGATGTTCGATGTGCCTGAAACAGATCGCCAATACCGAAACACCCTTCGGGCATTCCTGAAAAAAATGCGATTGGGATGCCTTCAAAAAAGCGTATGGATCACGCCTTGGGATATTCGGGCGGATTATGACGACCTTGATCGCGCGGCCGCTGTAGACACCGTAGCGTTCTTGCTCGAAGCCCGAACGGTTTTGGGATACGGGAACCAATCGCTCGTTCAGGAAGCGTGGGACTTCGACTGGATACAGCAGGTTCAACAGCTATACATCGCCTTCGTTTCCGAGAATCTTAAGCGACTCTCCTCCGCAACACCCGGCCCGGACGAGCTGCTGCAACTGTTGCGGATCGAAAACCAGGCATTTGCGCAAGCGATGTCGATCGATCCGTTGCTGCCGGAAGAACTCTTGCCTCCGGATTATGTCGGACAACGCTCCTATGCGCTTCACCGCGAATGTATCGAGCGCGTGGCGGATCACCTGTAGCCGCCCCCTCTTGTCACGGAAGCTTGCACGATCGCGCAGGATTCCGTGATAAATCTTAAGATGGGTTTTATTTTATAGGGAAAAGGCGGTGGATGGATGGAGCAGGAGCGGTATCAAGATTCCTGACTCGCTTTTCACCTGCAGGAAATTCACGATTGGCCATTATGAAAATCGTTCCCACAACGTACTCCAAGCGACTGCGTTGGAGTCTGGCTCTGACGGCGGCATTGACCGGAGCAACGGTGATGGCGCAATTGTTGATCCCCGCCCAGTGGCAGTTGCACTGCGGCTTCCATTCCCTGACAGGTCTGCCCTGCCCCGGTTGCGGGGCATCGCGGTGCGGGCTCCTGATGATCGGCGGCCACTGGCGCGAGGCCGCCCTGTTGCAACCCCTCTTCTTTGCCGGGGCGGTCGTCTTTCTTTCATTCCTGCCCTATGCCGTTCCCGCCCTCTTGCTCAACTGGCCGTTACCGCATATCCAGCTGAATAACCGGAAGGAACGGGTGCAATTTGCCGCCACAATTATAGTTCTCGTTCTGGTCAACTGGACCTATCTTATGCTGCATCATACATAAAACAGGGGGAAGCCATGGAAAACATCAACTACTGGGGCGCGGTTGGAGCCGCCTGGGATCGGATGAAGGTCATCCTGTTCCAGCCGTTCAATATCGAGAAATGGTTTATCATGGGCTTTGCCGCATGGATTGCCGGGCTTAACTCCAGTGGCGGCGGTGGAGGAGGCGGTGGCGGCGGCGGAAACGGCTTCAACTTTTCCGATCCCGGACCCGGCCATGCGGGCGGCGGTGGATTCGAATCCGAGCTCTCCCACTTCTGGAGCCAATACGGCGTGGTGATCGTCATGGTCGGGGCCATTGCCGCCCTTATCATTCTGGCGCTCTCCGTCGCCTTTGCCTGGCTGCACGCCCGCGGCAAGTTTATCTTTCTCGACAATGTCCTGCACAACCGTGGCGCGATCTCCGACCCCTGGAAAAAATACCGGAAGCAGGGCAACTCCCTGTTTTTCTGGAATCTCGCCATCGGATTCATCGGTCTGCTGACCGTATTGCTGTGCTTGGCCCTGTGTATTCCCATGATTCTGCTGGTGGCCAACGGGGGAAGCGCGACCGGCCTCGGCATACTGGGGATCGTTTTGGCGGTCTTGCTGCTGATGGTGTATTCGATCGCAATCTCGTTTGTGCAGATGCTCGTATATGATTTTGTCATGCCCATCATGCTCAAGTACGACCTGCGCATCCGCGAGGCCTGGTCCCGCTTCAACACCATCCTGCAGACGGCAACGGGATCCTTCGTGCTCTATGCGCTTGTGCGTCTGTTGCTGGGCATGATCATTTCGAGCGCCGTACTGCTCGCCGGCCTAGTCACTTGCTGCTGCCTGCTGTTCATTGCGGCCATCCCCTACCTCGGCGCCGTTTTGCTGCTTCCCATCTTCGTGTTCGTCCGGCTGGTCGGCATCGAATTCCTGCGCCAGTTCGGCGAAAACATCGATGATGTCGTGGCGATACCGGACGAAGAGCCGCTCGCACTGCCCTGACCGGAGGTTTGCGGCATACTCGACAAAGCGGATTCGTTGTGATAGCACCAACGCCTGTTTATCCCAATTTGGAAATCCATGACCGACAAAAAACATAGAGAAGCGCTACGGAACGCCCGGAGAATCGTGGTGAAAGCCGGAAGCAAGGTATTGGTGCAAAGCACCGGCCGGCCCGACCGCCGGCGGCTTAAGTTGCTGGTGGACGAGCTTTCGCAGTTCCAAAACAGCGGTGGCGAGGTCGTCTTTGTTTCATCCGGAGCCATCGGCGCCGGACTCGATGCGCTGGGCATGAAGACGCGCCCGAAGGCCATGCCCGACCTGCAGATGGCGGCGGCCGTTGGCCAGATCCGTTTGATGAGCGTGTATGACGAGCTGTTCAGCGGAAACAAGTGCGGCATCGGACAGGTACTGCTCACCCACGATGCCCTGAAACATCGCGAGCGCCACCTGAATGCGCGCAATACCCTGCTGAACCTGATTGCGCACCGGATCGTTCCGATCATCAACGAAAACGACACCATCTCCACCGAGGAAATCAAGTTTGGCGACAACGATGTGCTGGCCGCACTCGTGGCCATCCTGATCGATGCCGACGCGTTGGTACTGCTCAGCTCCACCGACGGCCTGCGCGAACCCGACGGCAACGGCAAGACGCGGCGCGTCTCCTATATCGAGCAGGTCGACAGCGATGTGCTCGGCCTGGTGGCCGACAAGCAGGACAAGCTGTCCACGGGCGGCATGGCCTCCAAGTTGCAGTCGGCGCAGATCGCGGCCCACAACGGCATTCCCGTAGTGATCGCCAACGGCCGAAAGACGGGCGTGCTTACCCGCATTCTGGAAGGCAAGGACGAAGGCACCCTGCTGTTCCCGAAGGAAGGCAACATTTCAAAACGCAAACGATGGATCGCGTTCTTCAACCGCTCCGAAGGCCATTTGGAAGTAGACGATGGCGCGGCCAGGGCCCTCGCGGACGGCAACAGCCTGCTCCCCGTTGGCATTGTCTCGGTGGGCGGGCAGTTCAAGGTTGGCGCCATGGTCGATATCCTCTCCCGGGACGGGCACCGTCTGGCGCGCGGCCTGGTGGAATATGCCAGCGAGGAAATCGAATCCATCAAGGGTCGGCATACGGCCGACAAACTCCGCGAAGTTATTCACCGCGACAACATGGTCATACTTTAGAAAGGATTTAAAACATGGACGTTAAGGACCAGATTCTCAAAATCGGAGCCGATGCCAAAGCCGCCAGCCGCGCCTTGGCCAAGCTTTCCACCCGCAAGAAAAACGCAATCCTGGAGGCAATGGCCGACGAGCTGGACGCTCAACGCGAAACCATCCAGTCGGAAAATGCCAAGGATTTGGCCGCAGGCAAGGAAGCCGGCCTCAGTACCGCCATGCTCGACCGGCTTGCACTGACCGATGCCCGCATCGACGGGATGATCAAGGGGTTGCGCGATGTCGCCGTACTAAGCGATCCGGTCGGTGCGGAAATCAGCACCTGGAACCGCCCGAACGGGCTGGAAATCCGCAAGATCCGTGTTCCCATCGGTGTGATCGGCATCATCTTCGAATCGCGTCCCAATGTGACCTGCGATGCCGCGGCCCTCTGCTTCAAGACTTCCAATGCCGTGATCCTGCGCGGCGGCAAGGAAGCGATCCATTCCAACCTGGCCATCGCCAAGGCGATGCAAACCGGCGGCGAAGCGAAAGGCATGCCGGCCAACGCCATCCAGCTGATTCCCACCACCGACCGCGAGGCGGTCAAGGTGATGTGCCAGATGACGGACTATCTCGACCTGATCATTCCGCGCGGCGGCGAAGGGCTGATCAAGGCGGTTACTGAAATGGCCCATGTTCCGGTTATCAAGCACTACAAGGGCGTTTGCCATACCTATATCGATGCCACCGCAGACCTATCCATGGCCTGGAGCATTGCCGAAAACGCCAAGTGCCAGCGGCCCGGCGTCTGCAACGCGATGGAAACGCTACTCGTGCACAGGGATATCGCGAAAGACTTTCTCCCGAAACTGGGTGAAATCCTTGAGGGGCGCGGCGTGGAAATGCGCGGTGACGAAGCAACCTGCCTGCTGATTCCTTCGGCCAAACCAGCCACCGAGAACGACTGGTATGAGGAATACCTCGAAATGATACTGGCGATCCGGGTGGTCGACGACGTCGATGCGGCCATCGCGCATATCAACCAATATGGATCGGGCCATTCCGACGCCATCGTTACGCAGGACGAGAAGGCGGAAAAAGCCTTTCTCGCGGAGGTCGATTCCTCATCGGTCTACGTGAATGCTTCGACGCGCTTTACGGACGGGGCGGAATTCGGCATGGGCGCGGAAATCGGCATCAGCACCGACAAGCTGCATGCGCGCGGTCCGATGGGCCTGGAAGAGCTGACGACCTATAAGTTCGTGATCCAGGGCAAGGGACAGATCCGCGAATAACCCGGCTAGCCGCGCCCGGAAGCGGCGGTCACGGTTTCATCCGAAGGAACCAGTCCATCGGGATCCGCTTGCATACCGTTTTGGAGACACAGGTTTCTGCAATCGAGGTCGTTCACGGAATAGGGTTTGACGATGCCTCGGCACTGTCCCTGGTCATCCAGGTCGCGCAACAGGAATATAAAGTCGCGAATCATCAGCTGATGCTTCTTCTGCAGTTGTAGAATGCTCGCCCGCAGCTCGTCGCTGTAGTGGTGCGTGAAGATCAGCTCGTCGACGTCGTGATCCTCAATGATCTGCTCCAGTTCCTGGAATGTTCCCAGCACGGGATAGCCGTAAACCACCTTGTGGTAGAGCGCCGGATTGTCGTCGATCAAACCCACCACGCGCCGGTTGGCCTTTTGCTGATCCTCGAAGGACGCCTGCCGCAGATACAAAATAGCGTTTTCGCCGGCACCCAGCACCAAGGTTTTGAGGTCGTCGTTCGAGGCCGTGTTGCATCGCAGCCATGCCGCCAGGTCGCGTGCCACCCGGAACGAAGCGCGGGCCCCCACGATGCCCATGCCGGCCACGATGGCGTGCATGATCAAGCCCCGGACCAAATCATAGTTGGAAAGCTCCGAGGCCCACAGCAGCGCGACATAGGCCAGCCCTTCCCCCGCCATGAGCTGCATCACGAGAACCACCAGCTGGGACACGCGCGAACGCGTCCAGACCGTCTTGTAGACATTGTAGAAATAAATAGTGGTAAAGGGAATCGCCACGCAGACGCCCAAATGAAGCACGTTGAACGGCTGCTCCAGCAACACACCGAACGTGAGGTAGGTCGCAAACAGCAGGCAGCTGATATCCCAGCCAATGGCCACCAGCATCCCCACCAGGTTGCGCGGCCGGTGAACGCCCTGTAGCACCAGCCGCGTCGTGGTCCACAACTCGATCTGTGCCATTTTTCGAACCATGACATGGAGCACAACAATCATGCCGATCATGAAAAGCGCCACGCGGTTGGAATTCATGGCCGTGGCACCCAGCGCCGCGACACAGACGCAAATAGCCGCCACATACATGGCGATGGCCGCCTTGCGCTGCGTCATGCCGCTGCGCATCAGCTTGTGGTGGATATGGTCGAGGTCCGGCCCGAAAACCTTGGTCGCCAGCCCGTCGTTGCTCATCCGCGAAACCAGCTTGCGCGCCATGCGGCGCCATACGGCCAGCATCACATCGAACGCCGGAACGCCGACGGCCAGCAACGGAACCAGCAGGGCCACTAGGAGCGACTGCTTCACGTTCGCCTTCAGGGAGACGGCGGCCAGGATAAAACCAATGAACATGCTCCCGCAGTCCCCCAGGAAAATGGAGGCCGGATTGAAGTTGTAGCGCAGGAAGCCGAGGCAGGCGCCCGCCAAAGCAACCAGAACAAGGGCATCGGTCGGCTGGTGCAGCGACAACAGCATGCCCGCCAGTCCGGCGCTGGCGATCAGTCCAAGCCCGGCGCAGGCGCCATCCATGCCATCGATCAGGTTGAAGGCATTCACCAGCAATGCAAACCAGAAGAGCGTGGCCCCCAGGTTCACGAACCACGGCAACGGTATCCCCAGGAAGCCTTCAAAGGTGAAGCCCCCGAGAAACATGAACAGTCCGACCCCCAGCTGACCGAACAGCTTGAACCAGGCCCGCATATCGTAGTGGTCGTCGAAGATGCCGATCAGCAGCAACGAAAGCGAGCCCACCAGGATCATGACCCATTCATGCAGCTGCGTGAATCCAGCCAACCGATGCCACGGCCCAAAAAAGACCAGTAGCAATGCGAGATGCGTGCCCAGAAATACCGCGATCCCGCCACAGCGGGGAATCGGCACCTTGTGGATACGCCGCTCATCGGGCTCATCCACCAAGCCCAGCCGCGGAGCGAGCTTTTTCACCCACGGCACCAGCAGCCATACCGCCACCAGGCTGATTCCGAAAACCACGATATATTTAACCATCGGTTCCATGTCAAAATTCCTTGTGTGCCAATCCGTGTTTGGGAGGCGCGATTCTTCGGGAAACAAGACGTTCGTAAAAACAGGGGGACTTTAGAGGCTCATCCCATAAAATAAAAGCCTGTCGCATCATCTAAATCATGAAAGAAATAATTCGCAAATGGCATGTCCGGAATGCGGATTATGGCCCAAATTCGCCAAGAACCGCGTGTCAGGCCCATCCACAGGAAGGGCTGTGGACATTAATTGAAAAAAAGGTAAAAAAAGCGCTTGCCCGACCGGCGGAAATCAATACTATGTCGGCTCCTTTGTGGGGGTGTAGCTCAATTGGTTAGAGCGCCAGCCTGTCACGCTGGAGGTTGCGGGTTCGAGTCCCGTCATCCTCGCCACTCTTTAAAAACTCCGCTTTCGCGGAGTTTTTTTTGTCTTTAGTCCCCCAAGAAGTGCCTTAGGGCACCAGTTCAACGCGCCAGAAGGCCTGCCCGGCATCACTGCTGACCGGAATCTGGTTGGTTCCGGGCTGGCAGACGATCGGAGCCCCCACATCACTCCAACCCGATAGCAGGGAACCGGACTCCTGCAATATATATTGCATCCCGGAGATACCGGTAAAATCGACCCGAAACGACGCCCCCCCTGCCCATCCCAGACCCACGACGACCGGAGGTACATAATTCAGCGAAGCGCTGATATTCCCAACCATCTGTCCGGTGGCAAGCACGATGTCCGTTCCCAGACCCACCGTAGCCGCATTGTTGAACACCTCATAGGCATAAACGCCATCGTAGTCGTAAAAGTCGACCTGGTAAACGCCCGGCGGCAGCGCGCCAACGTCGTAGTCCCCGTTGCTGTCCGTCAGGGCCCAGTTCAAGTAGACCCAATCGGAACCACTCCAGATATATGCCGCGGCTTCAATATACTCCAGCGGTGTCGTTCCTGCCGGCCCCGTAACATGTCCGGAGATGTGCGCAGCCGCACTGAGCGAAGCATCAATCCCCAACAACGCGGTATCGGGCGCCAGCGCAATTTCGTCAGCGGCCCACGGCTGGGCATCGTTGTAATACTCGATCGCATAGAGCTCGGCCAAATCGTAGAATTCAATCAGATAGTTTCCGCTTGGCAACCCGCTGATGGTGTAATTTCCGTCCACGTCGGTATAGCCCCCCGCCAGCCAGGTCCAGTTGCTGCCATCCCAGATGTAGGCCGAAACGTCAATATCGGCCAAAGGGGGAGAGCCCCCCGGCCCCGTTACCGTCCCCGAGATGCTGGAGGCCGTCACCAGGCTGGCGTCAATGCCGGTCACGGACTGTCCGGGACTGGAAATCACAACCGTATTCCCTTCCAGATAGAACAGGGAATCGTCATAGGTTTCAGAGACATAGACACCCGAAGAGTCGTAAAAATCAACCATATAGCTTCCGGCCGGAAGCCCATCGATGGTGTAGTTTCCGCTGCTGTCCGTGTCGACCCAATCCAGCCAGTACCATTGACTTCCGTCCCAGACCGAAGCAGTAACCTGGATGTTAGCCAGAGGAGTGATCCCGTCCGGCCCGGTAACCTTCCCGGAAATGCCGGAACCCGCTGCCAGACTGGCGTCAATGCCGGAGATGGTCTGACTGTCGCTGGAAATCACGATATCATCGCCCCGCCAGAACGATATGGCGTCATCATACGTTTCCATGGCATAAGCCCCCGAAGGATCACGGAATTCAACCCGATACACGCCCTGGGAGAGGCCAATGGAGGAGAAGCCGTCGCCGTAAATGGTGTACTGTCCCGAGGAATCGGTGGTCGACGGGAAGTAGTCGGAATACCAGACATCGCCCTCCTGGACCCAGCTTGTGACCTCTATCCCCGCCAACCCCGTATGGCCATCCGGTCCTGTCACCACTCCGGTAATCACCGCCCCGTCAACCGGGAAGATCATCGTCAGCGCCAGCATGAAAGCGGCGGTCATCCTGTAAAGATTCATCATACCCCTGCCTGTTTATCCACGATGAGCTCGCGACGTTGAAACATCGCCTGAATCGTTTAAAGCAGGAATAGGGTATATGAAATACAGAACCGCTTCGAGACTAAATCCGGCTGTTGCGGGCACGGATGCGTCGCTAAACCTCGTCGGCCAGTTCCTCGGGCACCATGTTGTACAGCGAGGATACGGGCGTATCCTCTTCCGGAACAGACTGCTTCTGGCGCTTGAGGAATTCCTTGGCCAGCTCGCGATAGGCGGCGGAGCCGACGCAACTCGAATCGTAGACAGTGATCGGCTGGCCGAAGCTCGGGGCTTCGCTCAGACGGACGTTGCGTGGAATCAGCGTGCCAAAGACCTGATCCCCGAAATGCTTCCGGACCTCCTGCACCACCTGCTGTGAAAGATTGGTCGTCAGGTTGTACATGGTCATCAGGATGCCGCTGATGTGCAGGTGCGGATTGTTGGCGTCCCGGATTTGGTTGACGATGTCCACCATCACGCCCAGCCCTTCCAATGCGAGATATTCGCACTGGATCGGAATAATGACTTCGTGCGCCACGTTGAGCGCGTTCATGAACAGGATGCCCAGCGACGGCGGGCAGTCGAGAATGATATAATCGTACACGCCGCTCTCAATGACCGGCTCCATGGCGCTGCTCAGCCGGTGCAAGTAGTCGTCGTAGCGGGCGATGGCGACTTCCGACCCTGCCAAATCAAGCTCGGACGGAATAATGTCGAGATTCTTGATGCCGGTTTCCTTGATCAACTCCTGGCAGCCGGATTCACCCAGCATGGCGGGGAATACGCTGGCCCCGAAGCCCTTTTCCAACCCCAGCCCGCTAGTGGCGTTGGCCTGCGGGTCGAGGTCGATCAAAAGCACTTTCTTGCGCTTTTCCGCAAGGCAGGCCGAAAAATTGATCGCGGTGGTGGTTTTACCCACCCCGCCCTTCTGGTTTGCCAAGGCAACAACGGTTGTTTTTTTCATCTAAATCTCTCTTTCTGGCCACGGACCAACACGGGTAAACTCGGAATATAAGCGTCGCAGACCCGAAAATCGGCATTCAAAAATCTAAAATCTGCAATGCTCAAAGTAGCTCATAGGCCAGCACGCTTAAACCAAAAATTGCGGCGGTTTCAGTCCGCAGGATGCGGTCGCCGAAGGAGACGGGAACGGCTCCGGCCTCAAGGGCCGCAGCGACTTCTTCGCGGGTAAAATCCCCTTCCGGGCCGACCAGGATGGCCACGCGCGCTTTGCCTGAAAAATCGATTTCGCGAAGCGGCCGGGTACCCTCGAACAACGAGCCGATCAGGACTAAATCATATTCATGGAGCGTGGACAGCACGGCGTCGAGCTTCGCCAACGGTTTTAGCTCGGGCAGCCAGCGTACTTCGCACTGCTGGGCCGCATTCAGGACAATCCGCTCCCAGCGTTCCTGCTTTTTTGGATTGGGTTTGAACTCGGTGTGCTGCGTCAGGATGGGCTGGATCGCCGTGGCCCCCAGCTCGACCGCCTTTTGCAGGACCAGATCCCAGCGGTCCGGCTTCGGAACGGCCTGGATCAAATCGATCTGCACCTTAGGCGCCGGCACCGACCAGCGCTTCTCGATGCGCGCCTCGACGGCGGTTTTGCCGACGGTCTCGATCACGGCTTCGGCCACGCCGCCTTTTCCGTCGAACAGGACGATTCCTTGCCCCGGCGCGACACGTAGCACGCGCGCCAGATGATGCGACTCGTCCGGCGATAGCGTCACGACCGCCTTCTCCAGCTCACCGGTATCGACTAGTGAATTGATTCTCAAATTCATCAGGCAGAAAATTAGATGGCAGAAACATCCATGCTTCGGAATTTTCCTGCCCTAAATCTTTCTGCCTCTCCTTATGAATCGGCTTCGAGCTTGCGCTTGCGCTCGTAGAAGGTCGCCGCCATTTTTTTCATCCTTGCGGTTTCCTCGAAGTGGTTGTCGTGCAGCATGCCGCACAGCTCCTGCATGGCTTTCTTTTCCTTGCCGGAAAGCCTGGCGGGCACCTCGACCTTGACCAGTACGTTTTGGTCGCCCTTACCATGCCCATGAGCCGCATCGATGACGCCCTGTCCACGCAGCCGGAAGACCTTGCCGCTCTCGGTACCGGCCGGAATCTTGATCTTGGCATCGCCGTGAATGGTCGGCACCTCGATCTCGCCGCCCAGCATGGCAACATGGAACGGCACGGGCACCTCGCAATAGATGTCCAGATCGTTGCGTTTGAAAAACTCGTGGTCACGCACGTGGAACACGATAAACAGATCACCGGGCGGTCCGCCACGCACGCCGGCCTCGCCCTTGCCGGGCAGGCGCTGGCGGGAGCCGGATTCTACGCCGGCGGGAATACGCAGCTTGATGGTCTTGCGTTCCTTAACGCTGCCCACGCCATTGCACTCGCGGCAGGGGCTGGAAATGGTCTCCCCGGCGCCGCTGCAGGACGGGCAAGTCTGCGAAAATGGGATGAAGCCGCCGCCGGACGTCACTTGGCCGCGACCGTGGCAGGTCGGGCAGGTGGTCTTGGACGTGCCGGGCTCCGCGCCACTTCCACTGCAACGGTTGCAGGGCGCACTGATCGGTAGCGTCAGCTTGCGATGCGAGCCCAGCGCGGCCTCCTCGAAATCAACATCGAGATCGTAGCGCAGGTCGGAACCGCGGGCCGTACCGGTGCTTCGGCGCCGGCCGCCGCCCCCGCCAAACAGGTCGTTGATGTTGAAACCGCCGCCAAATACCTGTTCGAAAATATCGGACGCATCGTGGAATCCGCCCCCGAAGCCGCCGCCAAAACCACCGCCGCCCGGCGCAAAGGCCTGGTGGCCAAACTTGTCGTAGCGCGCCTTCTTGTCGGTATCGCCCAGCACCTCATAGGCTTCGCCGGCTTCCTTGAACTTTTCCTCGGCCTCATGATCGCCCGGATTGCGGTCGGGATGGTACTTCATGGCCACTTTGCGGTAGGCCTTCTTGATTTCGTCCGCTGTTGCGTTTTTCGAGACGCCCAGAATTTCGTAATAGTCGCGCTTTTCAGCCATGCTTATTCATCCCCTTCTTCGGCCTGCTCCGGGCCGCTCGACACGACCACCTGCGCGGCGCGCAGGAGCTTGTCGCCAAACAGGTAGCCGCGGCGGACCTGGTTCGAACAGGTTTCCGCCGGAAACTCGTCGGACGGCATGTGCGTCAGGGCCTCATGCCTGTGCGGATCGAATGGCTGGCCCACGGCCTCGATCGGTTCCACATTGAATTTCTTGAGGACATTCTGGAACTGGTCGAACACCATCTTGAAGCCATCCACCACCGCCGTGTCGGAATGGTGTTGTTCCGCCGTCTGCAACCCCATCTCATAGTGGTCCAGCACCGGCAGCAGTTCCAAGAACAAGTCCTCGTTGGCACGCTGGTACAGCTCCAGCCGTTCGCGCTGGGTACGGTTGCGGAAATTGGCAAAGTCGGCCTGCAGGCGCACAAACTGGTCGCGCAGCGACTCGTCCTCCTCTTCCTCGGCCGGGGGAACCACATCCTCTTCGATAATTTCGGTATCCGGAAGCTCCTCGACGGCCTCGGCCTCGTGCCGTTCCTCTTCGGCCACCAGCGCTTCCTCGTTCACGTTATGCTTCTTTTTATCCTTGTTACCCATAATGAAAATTCCTTTCCCCGCCGATAGCGGGATCTGTATTGCCAGAGCATGGAAAAATACGCGAAACCGCCCTCGTGTCAATAGGGCAATGGTACGAGGAACCAAGAGGATGCCGCCCCATTCCCTGCGGTACACTTAACATTGTCGAATCCTCCGAGGCCTTCGATGAAGGCCTCCACCGCATCGTGATCTATCCCAACGACCTCGCCCACTACCATGCCGAATGAGATGTCCAGCGCGTCGCCAACAGCTCCGAGCCCATGCGCTCCATCCTCGAGTGCCGCCGCGCACCGGCGTAGCGCAGAACTTCCGCCCCTCCATTGCGGGCTCAAGGCCAAGCGCTTCACAAAGAACAAAATACTTCATTTTTCAGCTTTATGTCTTACTATGGGCTTCGTGGAAATAAGGGCATGCTACTGAGGTGGATGGTGGACTTTTCCGCCTATCTGGCTGTTTTGCAGAGGTAAAATATGAAAATGAAAATTCGCATGGCGGAAATGGTACTAGTCGCTTCATGCCTTAGCACGTTGGCCGAGCCAGGCGGCACCTACACCCTGACGGGAGAAGAAAAAGGGGTTGAAGAAATCATACAGGCCGATATGGCCCAATTTCCGGAGCTCTATGAAGGTGTAAGCCCATCAAGTTACCTTTTAGAGTTTAAGCAGAAGAATAAAATTGGAAAACGCAAATTTTCTCCCGGCGATATTTTGTATTTTCCAGACACACCTGCATCGCGTAATGCGAAAAATGACAGTTCTGCCGCCGAGAAGGAGAAACCTGAAAAGCCCAAGGAATTGCCGGGCGACTTCAAGCTTCGTGATCTGCCAGAGGTTGTCCAGGAAGGTAGTTATTGCGTGCCTGCATGTGCGGAGGTGATCGCAAGATATCACGGCATCAAGACGGATCAGTGGGAAATCGCAAAACTCTCCTCGCAAAATTCCATGGATAACTCGGGGACGAATCCCTACGACATGGCGCGCGCATTGGAGAATTTCGGCATCCAGTTTCATCCGATTCAATATAAACACAAACCCGATGATGTTGATGAATTCATAAAGAAAACCTTGCCTCAGTTTAAGGAAGCCCTGGTGAACGAAGGGCCTATGTACATCTCGATCCGGGAAATTTTTGGAGGGAATCATGGTTGCGTGGTGATCGGCTATAATGACGACCGTGAAAAGATCTATTTTTACAACCCTTGGGGAGAGGAATTTAACCTGTCGTATAAGGAAGTTGCAAAGTACTCGTATCAAGCCATTGCATTTGCCCTGCCCAAACTGGCTGAGGATGAAAATATCGATCTCACTTCCTTTATCGCGACGCTCAAACAGGCAACACCAAACAAACCGCAAGATGTCATAGCATTAATGACTATCCTGAAACGCAACGGCATCTCCTATGAATTTGTAGACTGCAACCGCCGGGATATCATGGACGATGCTTCGAAGACGGAGCGACTTGCCAGAAGCGAAGGCCAAAAGCTACTTGATGCTGCACTGGAGCGCGCACCTGCGATTCTGATTCCTCAAACGGACGATGAAGGAATGACTGATTATCTGTTCATCCGCAAATCACCGGAATCGAAGAGCAAGTTGCTTGTTCAGCGCATTGGGTCGAACGGTTGGGGGGAACCGGAGCTTTCAAGTTCAAGACTGCTGGTTCGCTTCTGGACCACCCCCGTGAAAAGCAATGGGAAAACGCAGTGGTGGTTGCCCCTGTTCGAGTTTTCAGGGACAGTGAAAGCCCGTTCGGGACATTGACCCCACTTCGCCCAACGACCGATCCTAGAACGAGTAGTCCCTCGCGAAGCGGGACACGGATACCGTTGGTTTCGGCCCGGTTATCGTAGGGGACAAGAAAATAGCCCTTCGTATCCAAGCATTCCCGGTTTCGTCCCATGGAGAGAGAATCAGCGCCATCGGACAGTAGCATCGTGACCCATGCAACCGGAACGATAGCTTATTGACCACCCGGCAAGCGAACTTTAGGGTATTTTAAGAAATGTTGTGGCTGGCTCATCATGTGTAGGGCGGGGTCCGAGACCCCGCCGGTCCTATTTAGTCCTCTTCTTGTGCATCCGCGATCATCCGCCACCGCCTAAGTTAGGGCGGACAAGTGGATCGCGGCTACCGTTTTTTCTAAATCGCACCAGAGCCGGCATGGCATGTGCCTATGCGGGGCGACGATTCATGAGCAGCAGAAAGACGGTCCAAACGGTGATGGCGCCGAGGGCGATGCCGAGGATGGGCCAGCCGCCCCAGACGGCGAGCAACGGGATGGCGGCCCCGGTCCAGAGTCCGCCGCCCATGAAGGGCTCGTGCAGGAGTTGTTTGGAGGCAAAGGCCTCAGCCGCCTCGGTTTCATATTCGGGATCGACGACGCGCAACAGCAGCAGGCCGGTCGCGGTCACCCCCATGGACTGCCCCATCTCGGCAATGCCGCGTTCGAACCAGGCATCGCGGAAGGCGCGGCGGGCGAAGACCGTCAGGCAGAGGACATTCCAGCCTATGCCGGCCAAGATGAGGATGACCAGCGGCAACCAGCCCTTGGCCACGACATCTAGTCGGATCGTGGCAATGGCGGCCACAACCAGAAAATCAAGCGCACAGTTCTGGATGCGCAGCATCAACCCTTCGTCCATGTGCTCATGACGGTCGAAACAGTCCGCCAGCCGCTGGACGATCACCCCGCCCAGCATGCAGAGCGGAAACAGCGGGAAGCTGGCGAAGATTTCCTGTCCCTTGCCCGGTAGCTGGCCGGCCAAGAGCAGTAGTCCCTGCTTCATCAGCCAGCCCAGCAGGATAGCGATACCAACAACAACCAGATGGAGCGTCAGCGATTCGATGACATCGCTGGAGACCGTCAACTTTCCGGCGGCCGGGCGCTCCTGCTTCGGAATGATACCGCCCAATTCCTCGATATCCAGTGCTGGCGCAACCTTCTTTTCCACATAGCCGCGGCGCACCGCCCAGTTGACGAGCGCCATGCCGACGATGATGGCGCCCATGATGCCGCCGGTGGCGCTGGCGAGCGCATAATCCTTCATTTCGGGATAGCCCAGTTGATCAAACGCCGGCCCCATGCCGCCGGCCGTACCGTGGCCCCCCTCGAAACCAACGGGCATGATGCCAGCAAACACATCAGGCAAGTGAAAGACGGGACCAATAAACAACAGCACCAGCGCGCATCCGACCGCATACTGGCCCCAAGCCACGATCTGCCCGTAGGCCAGCTGGCGGCTGGAACTTTTCCAGACCTGCGCAACGGGCGGCAGCCGGCGGCCGAGAAAGAGGCAGGCAAAGACTATGTTGATGAGCAGGCCCGGCAGCTTTCCCCAGCCGTACGTCGCGGATTCCGGAATGGCGAAGCGGGTGCCCGACAGGCTTTGCAGAAGGGCCAGCCCCAGCAAGCCGGCAATGACACTGGCGGGCAGATAGAGGCGTTGAAGGAATTTTAACCGGCGACGCAGCCAGTAGCCGAGGCCCATCAGCAAACACAAACATCCGAATGACAGCATCTGAAAAACCTCCGGTTTTTCAAGCTGAGAGCCTACAGCGAATAGCCAACAGCTTTTTCTAGAACATCATATCGAGCATGAGCGAGCCGGTATGCTCCTCGTAGTCGTCGTTGAACCGGCCGTTGTAGCCCACGCCGATTTCCATGTAGTCGGTGCAGATCCAGCTGTAGCCCAGGCCTACGTTGACGCCCGACTGGTCCGGCGTGACCCGTGCCGTTTCCACGCCGGTGAGTCCGCCGCTGGACAGGGTCGAATAGACCTCGTCCTGGATGAAATCATAGGTCCACTCGGCATAGCCCGTGGTCTGGAAACGGCCAATGCCGGTATCGAAGCGGTGGCGTAGCTTGAGGCCGAGCACGGATTCTACCCATTCGCGGTCGACCTGATCCACATGGACCATGCTGCCGTCCCGCTCTTTTTCGTTGTGGGCGTCCAGCATCATGGAGAGGGCATGCAGCCCCATGTAGGGCGACAGCGCCAGGTTGTCCGCATAGTAGTAGTATTGCCCGACGTCGGCATAGGCCCCGAAAGCCTGGCCATTGTAGGAGGCCAAGCCCTTGTAGTCCTTCGCAATGCGCAGCGAGTCGTAGCTGGAGTAGCCGTATCCCGCGAGCGCATCCACGTAAAGGCCGTCCACGCCCACCCACTCGCCGTAGGCGCCGATCCAGTAGGTCTCGGTATCGAGCCGGTCGCGGTTGGCCGAACGAGCCGCAGAGCGGGCATAGGTATAGTTGAGGCCCACGGCGAGTGCCTCGCCGACCAGCCGGTCCGCGCCAATGGTGGTGCCGTTATTGTTGAGCGTAAAGCCGTCGGCGGCCCCGGAGCGGTCATAGTCGCCCTGCCCGCTGTATTGCTGCGCCCAGACGTGCATATCGAAAATAGTGTTTTGGTCCCCGGGCCCCATGGCGCCAGCCGGCGCGTTGGTGGACGTCAGCAGATAGACCTCGTTCGGGATGGCGTGGGACGTGGAAACCAGGTTGCGGCGCAGTTGCTTCGTGCGCGTGAACACCATGTTCTTCATGCCGGCGAATCCGGCGCGCACGCTTTCCGTAGCCGCATAGTCGAGCGTGGAGCAGATCGATCCGTTGTCCTCTGTCACGACCACGTTCAATTCGCCATTCGTCAGCTGTAGCGTTGCCTGATACAGCAGGAGTCGCTCTTCAATATTGGTCGAGGCGAAGGCGGTATTGTCGAGTCCGGCGACTGACGTGATGATGTTGGCGACGCCCCCGGTCGGGATGAGTGGCAGGTACACGTCAATCCCGAGCTCCGACAGATCCACGGCATTCGTGCCGGTGAAGGCCAGCTGATCCCACGAGGTATCGAAAACCTGGGCATAGTACATTGTGTTGCTTGTGGAAGCACTTACGGAAAAATCCCCGGTAATCGTGAGCGTTCCGCCGCTGTTACCGCCGGGATGTATCGATCCGCCCTGCATGTCGATGAGTTCGAACGCATCGATCACACCGGCTCCCGCAAGATCGCTATCCAACAAAGCCAACTCGTCGAAATTTACGTATTGCTGGGCATTGGAACCGGCAACCGTGAAGGTGCCATTGGTCACGAACACCGTATTGTATGACCCCGAATCGGCTTCGAACACAATTCCGTCCCCAATTGAGATCCCATCCCCAACGAAGGAGAGGACCGTATCGTTTGCGCCGAAACCGACCGTGCCGATACCGGCAATCGTGGCGTTGCTGTAGACGTTCATATTGCCGTCCACCGATATGGCTCCCCCGGATGCGAGGGAAATCCTATTGCTGGAATTAAGGTACAGATCGCCATCCACCGCCACCTGCCCGGCATCCGATACCGTCAGATAATTGGCAACGCTGTTGGAACCCGTGCCAATGGACAGCGCCCCGGCAACATTCCACAGGGAATTGCTTCCACCCACTACCACATGGTTGTCTGCGGCGTTGGTGTTGCCGATGTAGGCATTGCCATCTACAAGGTTGGTGCCGCCGGACAAAATTGAAAGCGAGTTGCCGGTTCCGCCGTAGCCGACCCACAGATCCCCGCTATTGGTCCAAACGCTCCCCGAGCTTACGGTTACCGAATTGTCGGCGGAGTTGGTATCCCAACCAATATAGGTCGTTCCGCTGTTCAGCATTCCGCCATTCTTGACCGCCAGAGCACTCCCCGAACCGCCGTAGCCGACCACGAGGCTGGAGCTGCCGATATCCCACGAGCCGCCATCGAGCGTCAGGTCGCGGCCGCCTGCAAGATAATAGACTCCGTTCGTAGTCTCCATGCCGCTCAACGCACCGCCCACGGAAAGGGCGCCGCCTTCGCCCCAGTTGAATTGGGGTGTGGCGGCCACGTCGAAGTTGGCGGCAATGGCGAACGTGCCGCCGCTACGCAGATCGAGCAGGCTATCGGCCGTCGCCTGCAAAGCGCCCGCGGAAACCGTCCCGCCGTCAAGGATGATGTTGGTTCCCGTCGCCGCACCCTGCCCAAGATAAAGGGTATCTTCGACGTTCACGGATCCGCTGGCCACCACCAATTGGGCGCCATTGGTCGAAGCCACCAGCATACTCCCGCCGCCGGCCAGGTTGGTCTGGACCTCACCCACGTTCACCCAGCCGCCGTTCTCAACCACCAGGTCGCTACCGGAGCTGCCGTTGCCGACATACAGGCCGTTCGTTTCAATGTTCCAGGTTCCGCCGGCGGCGATCGTCAGGTCGCGGCCATTACCCAGAAAAGTGTAGCTATTGGTGTTCCCGTCCACCACCATGTTTCCGGAAGCCATGCCCGACAGCGCGCCGCCGCCCACGGAAAGGGTACCGCCGGATCGCCAAACGAGGTTGCTCTGGGCCGCAACATTGAATCCGCTGTTAACAGCCAGCGTACCGCCGCTGTTCAGGAAGAAGTCGTTATCTGCCGCAACATTCAAGCCATCGGCTTCGACCCAGCCGCCGGACGACACCGTTACGGAGTGGCCGGCAGTGTTGGTTGAGCCAATGTACAGGGTGCCGTTGTTGATCCATGTCGAGCCATTGTCCGATACCTCGACGATGGTGTTTGAATCGGATGCGGCGTAGCCCACATATCCATCATTGTTCGTGACCGCACCGCCATTGCGGATCGAAAGCGTATTGTTGGTGCCGGAAACCGTCAAATCGCCACCCAAATCCCACGAACCGCCATCGAGAACCAATGTATGGCCGGTTCCATACAGCCCGTTGCTTTTCGTCAGTTCACCGCCTACCGACAGCGTACCGCCGCTAACCCAATTGACGTTGGTCTGCAGGTCGAAATTATACTCGTCGGTGATGGATAGCATGCCACCGTTCTCGATGTTCACTTCGCTGCCGTCGTTTCCGACCACCAAGGAGCGCGCCTCGATCCTGCTCCCGTTCGTGACCGTGACGGAACCGGTCAGGGCCGCATTGGTCCCGCCCACATAAAGCCCGCCCGTCGTTTGAACGGTTGAACCGTAGTCCACCAGCATGCTCGCGCCGTTGGTCCCGCCAACGGCAATACCGCCGTCCGCCCCCATCACAAAGTCATTGGTTGCCCCGGTACCAACCACCACCCATCCTCCGCCCGATACGGCCAGATCACTCGCCGTATTGCCGGAGCCTACCATCAGGTTGGTTGCCCCGGTATTCCACGTACCCCCATCCAGCGTCAGGTTGCGGCCGCCATCGAGATAGACCGTATTGCTCGCAACCGCCATTCCGCTCAGCGCGCCGCCAACGATCAGGTGCCCGTCCTCGTTCCAATTGAAACCTTCGACCGAAACATCCAGGTTCGTGGCGATGGCGAACGTACCGCCTCCGTTGAGGTTAAAGCTGTTGCCGGAATCGATGACCAGATCCCCGACGGAAATGGAGCCGCCGGTGGTGACCGTCACGGAATTATTGGTTCCGGCGCCGATGGCCAACGTGTTTGCGACATCGAGACTGCCGGTTCCCGTAACGAGCACCGTATTGTCGGTGGCGTTGCTGGTTGCCCCAACATAGACCACCGTACTGGAAACCACACCGCCATCAATCACGCCTAATGCATTACTGGACGTGGTGTTGCCAACCCAGACCGTACCGGGGGCCCAGGCCGTGGTAACGGTTTGTGTGGTGCCGTTTTCCAATACGTTGGTGTATTGCGCAAAGGACGCCGCGCCACACAGCGCCACGACAGCGGCTATCGAAAAAATGCGTTTCATTCGGGTCTACTCCGGGTTCCAAGGGTTGGGGAAAACGGGTGCGAGCATACATAAAGCGGCATGCCGCAGAAAGGGCATATTTAAAGCGATTCCAACTCCTCCAGCGAGGGAATCCTCGGGAGGTTTATTTCGCCGGACCGATCCGATGAAGGGGTTTCCTCAACGAGCGATCTTCGGGCGTCATCAGAATATCTATTTGCGGGATTCGGAGATCATGGTCTGCTAGAGTCCTCCCGCATGAACGAATTCGATGTCATTGTGGTGGGCGGTGGACCGGCGGGGATGATGGCCGCGGGGCACGCGGCTGAACAGGGCCGCCGCGTCCTGCTGCTGGAAAAGAACCGCGTGCTGGGCCGCAAGCTGGAGCTGACCGGCGGCGGCCGTTGCAACATTACCAATGCCGAGTTCGATACCCGCACCTTCCTCTCCTTTTTCGGTGATGCCGCCAAATTCCTGTTTTCCCCCTTTTCCCGCTTCGGGGTGCGCGAAACCTTCGAGTTTTTCGAAGGGCGCGGCCTGCCGCTGTTTGTCTCGGAAGACCGCAAGCGCGCCTTTCCCCAATCGGAAAAATCGGCGGATGTGCTGCGCGTGCTCGTGGATTTCATGCGCGAAAACGAAGTTACGGTGGAAACCGGCGTGTCCGTGAAAGGATTGCTGGTCGAGGACGGTAATGTTGCGGGCGTCGACAGCAGCCGCGGACCGATACGCGCGGAGAGTATCGTGCTGGCAACGGGAGGCGTCGCCTACAAGGAAACCGGATCGACCGGCGACGGTTTCAACTGGCTGCGCGAAATCGGCCATAGCGTGGCCGACGCGTCGCCGGACATCGTTCCCCTGCGCGTGAAGGAGCAGTGGGTCAAAGATCTTTCCGGAAGCTCGCTCGAGGACATGCGCATCACCTTCACGGCCGCCGACGGCGGCAAGGTTGCCAAACAGGGTAAGCTGCTGTTCACCCATTTCGGACTGTCCGGACCACTGATCCTCAACAGCGCCCACGAAGTCAAGCGGCAGCTCAAGCAGGGAGCCGTGGCGGCTACCGTCGATCTCTTCCCAAAACAGGAACTGCCGGAGGTTAACCGACGCTTGCTGGAGGCTTTCGACGCCAACAAGAACAAGCTGGTGCGCAATGTAATCAAACTGCCATTGCCGACCGGTATGGGCCGCGCACTGGCCGCCAACCTACCGGACGAGCTGCTCGACAAGAAGGTGAATGTCGTCACGCAGGACGAACGCAAGCTGATGGCCCAGACCGCCAAGGCGCTACCGTTGACCGTGACGGGCACCATGGGCTATGACTGGGCGGTCGTCTGCGACGGCGGGGTGCCGCTGACGGAGGTGAACACCCGCACGATGGCCTCGCGGCTGTATTCCAACCTGTTTATCATCGGCGACCTGCTGCACATAAGCCGGCCGTCAGGCGGCTATTCGCTCCAGCTTTGCTGGACCAGTGGATATGTGGCCGGCGAAAACGCCTAGGAGTTCCCGTGAAGTGCGTTGTCCCCATCCTGTGCCTGTTCCTCGTTACCGGGACGACAGCACAGGGCGCGCCGGTGCGCATTATGCCGCTGGGCGATTCCATCACCGTCGGCTACTACACCGGAGCCCCCGTTTACAACGGCTACCGCAAGGAGCTAAAGAACCTGCTGGATGCGGGAGGCTACAACACCGATTTTGTAGGCAGCGAAGCGGACGGCAATTTTGGGGATATCCAGCACGAAGGCCATAACGGTTGGCATGCAGATACAACCGGCACCAATGACATCCTGGGACAGGTGGCGGGATGGATGGCCTCCACTCCAACCGATATCGTGCTGTTGCATGTCGGCACCAACGATATCCTCGACAACTCCAACGACACCGATGCCGCGGAGGTTTCAGCCATTCTGGATGCAATCTTCAGCGCCAACAGCAACGCCACCGTCGTCCTGGCCCTCATCATCAACGCCGATGCGACATGGAGCAACGCCGTCAGCGCCTTCAACGGCAACGTGAATGCCATGGCCCAGGCCCGCATCCTTGCCGGCGACGACCTGATCGTGGTCGACATGGAGCATGGTGCGGGACTGGACTATGCCTCGGAGGACATGGTCGGGATCCACCCCTCGCCAACCGGCTACGACAAGATGGCCACCAACTGGTATCCCGTGGTGTGCGACGCGATTGCGCACCAGCTGACGGCTTCGGCGCCGCACATCGATTCCATATCCGTCGACAGCATGTCCGTGGTGCTGGACATCGGCCATGTCGCGGCGGGAACCACCGTGAACATCGAACAGACCGCTTCGCTGACCCACACCAATTGGACGTTGGCCGGGAGCCTGACCACCACCAATACGACGGCCACGTGGACGGCTCCTAGCGGCCAGACAAACCTTTCGAGGTTCTATCGCGTGTTCATTCCCTGAGTTTGCAGCTGACGATTCCGGACTTTCCAAATGCCCGAGGCTGGTGTAGTTAGGAAAGTCAACGAGCAGGAAACCCATGCCTTTCGAAATTACCTACAATAAAGAAGACAACTATGTCGTCTCGACCTTCACGGGTCAGTTCACAATGACGGTGGCCCGCGAATATGTCGCCGCGTTGCTGCCGATTCTGGAGCAGACCGGTTGCACCCGCGTGCTGAGCGATTCATCCCAGGCGCAAATCCAAGTGACCTCAATGGATATCATGCAGTTCCCAAAGATGGTAGCGGCCTCGCCACTCACGGCCAATCTGAAGCGCGCCGTGGTGGCGGCCGAAGGCTCGAGCGGCTACGAAATGTACGAAACCCTCTCCAAAATCCAAGGGCAATACCTGCAGGTGTTCACCAATCGCGACGAGGCCATTGCCTGGCTGATGGCGGACGACACCTAAACCGGCCTGCGGACAGTTGGCGCGCATTTCATGCTGATGTATGCTTCCAATTTCCGGAAATGCTGGTAATTTCCGCCACTCACAGCAGGAAAACCCAATGCCCTACAACATCGAATATCAGCAAGATGCAGACTATATCGAAGCGGTTTTCACCGACTGCATCACCATGGGCGTGATCCAAACCTACCTTCCGAAGTTGCTGCCGGTACTGGAACAGACCGGGTGTAAACGTGTTTTGACCGACGCCCGCGAGGCCAAGTTCCCCAGCACCGTGCGCAATATTCTACAGTTGCCGAAAATGCTCGCGGCCTCTCCGCTGACCCGGGGGCTCAAACGCGCCATTCTCTACAAGGAGTGGGCGAATGGATTCGACCTGTATGAGATCATCTCCAACATGCAGGGGCAGAATGTCCAGATATTCACCGATCGCGAAGCCGCTCTTGAATGGTTGCTCTCCGACGCGGACTAAAGGTCGGTTGTTCCTACAGGTTGAATTTAGCGCGAACTTACCCCAGACTGGGTCGAAACCCAACCGAACGAGGTAGCCAATGAAGATCCTGAAACCATTGTTTGACAGCAATCGCAAATGGGCCGAACACATTGAGCACGAACAACCCGGCTTTTTCGAGCAGCTTTCCCGGCAACAGAATCCGGAATACCTGTGGATCGGATGCGCCGACAGCCGGGTGCCCGCCAACGAAATCATCAATCTTCCGCCGGGCGAGGTGTTCGTCCACCGCAACATTGCCAATCTGGTGGTCCATACCGACCTCAACTGCCTCAGTGTAATCCAGTACGCGGTCGAGGTGCTGAAGGTAAAGCACATCATTGTCTGCGGGCACTATGGCTGCGGCGGCGTCCGGGCGGCCATGGACGAGACCAACCACGGGCTGATCGACAATTGGCTAAGGCATATACGGGATGTCTACCGCTACTACCGGGAATCCCTCGAATCCATCGACGATATAGCCCTGCGCCGGGACCGCCTGTGCGAGCTCAATATCATCGAACAGGTGTCCAACGTCTGCAACACCACCATGGTGCGCGATGCCTGGGCCGCCGGACAAGAGCTGTCGGTCCACGGGTGGATCTACCGCCTGGAAGACGGCCTGCTGCACGACCTCGATGTTACCATGACGGCCGGCAAGGCCATCTAGGGCATTTTAAGCAATGTTGTGGCCGGCACATCAGGGTAGGGAGGGATCCGAGGCCCCGCCGGTCCTGTTGGGCACCCCCACTCTTGTGCATCCGCGATCATCCGCCACCGCCAAAGCCAGGGCGGACTAGTGGGTCGCGGTCACGGTCTCCCTAAATCGCTCTAGTTTCCTTCCACTACAAAAAAATGCCGCCTTCGGAAAATCCGAAGACGGCTTATCTCCTCCCCTACCGGGAAGCTGCTAGAAGGGTTGTATCACAAAGGAATATTCGTACTTCACACCCTTGGAGCTCTTATCCTTGTCCCCGCCAGCCGATGAAGCCATGGCAGGAATCAAGTGTTTCGGCCGCGGCCAAGCCCCCCAGGAATTTTCACCGCCGATTCCCGCTTCGCGATGGGAAATCTTCACCGTGATCAGGTCGCGCAGCGGAATATCGGAGGAGTGGAGCGCCGTTTCGAGATCGGACATCAGGAACGGATAGGCGGCGACTTCCAGTAGCTGGCCATCGGTGGCCTTGAACATGAGGCCGTGCCGGCCGCGCATGAACATGGCCTGCCGGACATCGGTACGGTTGGCGTTGCCCTGCGCACGCGCATAGGGTGTCCACAACTTGAGGATCTCATCCTTGTAGACCCCGACGAAGGTGCCTGTATTGCGGTCGCTGTAGTTTTCCTCAGGCCCGCGGCCATACCAGCTCCACTCGTTGAGCGCCGAAATAATCGAACACTGGAAGCCCACGCACGGAATGGTTTCCGGAATGTCCTCCCCTTTCGGCTCCAGCAGGAGAGCCACATCAAGGGCGCCATCGCCATAGAAGGTGTAGGTCACCTTCGCTGTGGTGTCCCCAACGGGAATCTTGAGGTCGCATGCCAGCTCGTATGCGCCGCCTTCCAGTTTCTTTTCCGTAACATTGGTCAGCTTGGCATTGGCGCCGGCATCACGCCAGACGTTCACGAGTTCCAGCATTTTCCGCGCTTCCTCACCATCCTTCACACCCCTTTCCCTCATGCCGCGGTCGTTATCGACCGGTACCCGCCAGAAGTTGAGCGCCAGCGGCTGCTTGAGAAACTCGATCTTGCCCATCTTGTAGGAGACGAGTTGCCCCGTACCCTTGTCGATGGTGGCGCTAATCTGCCCGGCACTGAACGTATAGCTATCCACGAGATCCCGAGGCGCCATCACGGAGGGCTTGGAGGAAACATGGCGCGCTGCGACCGGCTTGGTCCATCCCAAGACCAGCTGATCCCTTGCGATGACAAAGTCCTTGTCCGCCCAAGCGGTATCGTGCCCTTGGGCATACTCGATGTTGAGATGGTATTCGGCCGCCGGGTCCAGCTTGATACCGGCGATCGGAATGGACATTTCGACCGACTCCTGCGGTGCCAACTCGGCAATGGACAGCTTGCCCGCCTTGACCGGCTCGCCGTTTTGCAGGAGGTACCAGGTTACCGGCTGCTCCTTGAGCGGAGTGAAAAAGTTTTCGTTGAAGATCTTGACCACCGGCTGCGCGTTGGTGAGGTCCACCCCGCTGGTCAGGATCGAGCGGTACTGGTATGCAACCTCGGTCGCATGCGGGTTGGGCACCAGGTCGGCGCCAACCACCCCGTTCATGCAGAAGTTGCCGTCGTTGGGCTTATCGCCAAAGTCACCGCCAAAGGCGAAATAGTTGATCGAACCGTCTTCGGTCACATAGCGTTCCTCGTCGTACGCAGCCACAGCGGCCGGCGCCCGGGGATCGGCGGCCTTCGATTGCAGGATGCCTTGGTCACGCCAATCCCAGATGAATCCGCCCTGCAAAAGCGGTTCACGGCGGATGTATTCCCAGTATTCGGCCAGCCCACCGCAGGAATTTCCCATGGCATGGCTGTACTCGCACTGGATCATGGGCTTTTGCTGTTCCGGCTTTTTCTTTTTCATGGCCTTTAGCCATTCATCGAGCCCGCCGATGGGGAAATACATCGGCGATTCGAAATCGACATAGCCGTAGGCCGGTTTGGCCCGGCAGGCCCCTTCGTAATGCACCGGGCGGGAGGGGTCGCGTCCATGGACCCAGCCGGACATGTATTGGAAGTTGGGGCCCGTACCGGCTTCGTTACCCAGCGACCAGATGATGATGCAGGGCTGGTTCTTGAAGGTTTCAACCATGTTCTTGACGCGGTCGGTCAGCGGCAGGCGCCAGTCGAAGGAGTTGGCGATCAGGTTCTTATCGTCCGCGCCGAAGGCGTGGGTTTCAATGTTGGCTTCACTAATGACATAGAAGCCATACTCGTTCACCAGCTCGAGGAAACGCGGATCGTTCGGGTAGTGGGACGTCCGGATGGCGTTGATGTTAAGGCGCTTCATCAGGTCGAGCTCCGCCCGCATGGTCTCTTCGGACACATAGTGGCCGGTGATGTCGTCGTGGTCGTGGCGGTCAACCCCCTTGATCAGGACAGGCTTGCCGTTCACCAGCAGGTTGCCGTTTTTGATTTCCGAGGTTCTGAATCCGATGGGGAAAGCGTAATTGGCCAGCACTTTGCCTTCACCGTCCTTGAGCGCCAGCCGAAGGGAGTAGAGGGTCGGGGACTCCGCCGACCAGGGCTTGATGTCGAGTCCGCCGATATGCTTGTTGCCCACGTGGTCGGTGTTCTTGAATACGTTTCCATCCATCTCGTACTCGATGACGGCATTGCCCTGGTCGTCGACCAAGCTAGCGGAAATGGCGTATTTAAGGGTGTTGGTGTGGAAGTTGTACACCAGGGTCTTGATATCCAGCACGCCCTTTTCATAGGCCTCATCCAATGACGCATGGATTTCAATGTCGCGCAGATTGATCTGGTCGGCACTCCACAGGTAGACATCCCGGAAGATGCCCGACAAGCGCCAGAAATCCTGATCCTCCAGATAGGATCCGTCGCTCCAGCGGTGGACCTCGACGGCCAGCAGGTTTTCCCCGTCCTTGAGATACTTGGTAATGTTGAATTCCGCCGGCGTGCGGCTGTCCTGCGAATAGCCCACTTCCTGGCCGTTCACGAAGAGCGTCAGGCAGGACTCAACCCCATTGAACACAATGAAGACTTCCCGGCCAGCCCACGATTCGGGAACCGTGAAGGTGCGGCGGTAGGCCGAAACCGGCGAACGCTCCTTGTAGGCCGTCCAGTCGGCCGGCGGCTCGTCGGTGACGCTGGGCGGATTCTGCACGAACGGATAGGT